>SCUG01000145.1 GCA_004297645.1 Saprospiraceae bacterium
CAAATGCGTGTGTGAATCTATCAGCATTTTTTCTTCTTATGATTTCTGGTAGCGGGCGCAAAGTTTCTAAAAGTCCCGGACTTACCCACCCTGGATTTTACAGAATACCCTTTGAATCTGGAACCGTGACATTTTGGCTTTTTTGAAAAGAAACGGAATGGCAGTATCTTTGCCCGTCTTAGCTAATAGCCCCGAAGGCTCAAACTGAACTTTTACAGTGCACACCCATCCGTTTTACTTTCAACCGCCACTTTCGAACATCCACCAAAATCTCCGTCACTGCCGGCATATTCTTATCAGGCCATAGGATGAGAAAATATTACGGGCACCACTGCCTGATGGCTTGGCAGGTTCGTCAAATAAGCTGATAACTACACGAAATCTGTCGTTTTTCAGGCAGATGAATTTAATTTGTGCATTAAAACAGGGAGGCTGTTTCATCATCTCGTTTATTTCTATGAGGAAATTAGACACAACAACAAAACCTCCTTACATGAACGCAATCAATAGAACCAGTGGCATCACTGAGATGTATGTTCTTAAGCCGGATACCTGGAAAGTTGTGCCCGCAGCCCGTAAGCCTCTTTATGGTTCGGTTTTCCCCGAGGTTTGTGCGCTGTTTCAGGCATTGCTGTGCCTCTCATTTTTCTCGATAAGTGGTTCCGTTTTCCCTCGTGCAATTTTCAACAGCGCTGCTGCCACATTGGATGGCATTCAAGTCAATGCGGGACCCGACCAGCATATCTGTGTGGGGGACACAGTTCAATTACAAGCGACTGGGGCTTTAACGTATCAATGGTCACCTGCTGCCGGGTTGAGTTGCGCCACGTGCTCAAATCCATTGGCTTTCCCAGACATTACCACAAAATATTTTGTGACGGGAAATGATGGCAGTGTTGATTCGGTGACCATTTTTGCCGCCGTCCCGCCTATTATCACTTCGGTGATCATCTCCAACACGGACAACTGTATCGTTGACAACGGAGGAATCCTCGTCAATGTGGCTGGGAATACGTCGGATTATGAATACAGTATTGATGGGGGCAATGCCTGGCAGCCATCCAATTCTTTTCTGAACCTCTCTGCCGGAAATTATTCAGTGATAGCTAATGTTCAAGGGGTGCAATGTTTATCGTCCCTGCACCCGGTCACACTCACCGGTCCCGTATGCGTGGACACGGTTTTCGCCGTGATTCCGGAAAACACCACGACGGAGTTTTGCCTTTCATCCGTTGTTTTTCAAATTGCAGGAACCCCGACAGCGGCAGGTTTTTGCAGCCAGGGCAATGTGGCCACAGTTTTTGCTCCGGCTATCGCCAGCACTTGCCTCACCCTTGTCCCTGCTGCCGGTTTTACCGGCACCTCGCCACACCTCATTTGCACCATTCATTGTTTCGACAATAGTACGGTTTGCGATACTACTATAATTAAGGTGAGTGTCAGTCCGGCCGATTGTAACGCCATTTTTATTCAGGACACAGCCGGGGTCGCTATTACCGGAGACCCCACGCCATATTGTGTGCCTTTAGCGCCGATGATTGCAGCAAATTACCAACTCGTCTTCGATGGCGAAAATCTGAACGACCTCCAGGGATGCGATTATGATTCCGTGATAATTTACAGCTACGGCTTCCTACAGGGCGGCGGCTTCAACGGACCTTACACGCTTGATGCTTGGTTCATCAACGGCGTGAGTTACGATGGCTTTTTCACCAATGTAAACGACCTGGTGGATTTGATGAACTTTTACGACGCGGCGGGCAATTGGCAGCTAAATACTCAAACTGCCATCATTTTCGGGGGGGTGCTCACCAACGACTATGGCAATATGGAAGTAACCCATGTGCCGACCGCCAGTGGCACTATTTTGAACACCAACTTTTCTTTTTTGCCCAATGGTTTTTTAGTCAATCTCCATGACCTGTCGCCGCATGCCGTCGTAGCCATAGACCCAGCCACAGGCTGCGCCGACACCTTAATTATCAACCCGGCGCTCATTTCGCCTCTCACCGATACGGTTTACTTGACCACCTTGCAGGAGGTGCCCGCCAATATCGCCTGTGTGGATGGGCTGGAACTTCCCGGCGGCACCGTTGGGAGTCTTAGCCTTTGTGCCCTTCCGGGCAATGGAACAGTGGTTTTTACGGGCGATTCTTGCTTAGTATATCAGCCAGGTTTTGGTTTTTCGGGAACCGACACATTTTGTGTGGTGGTTTGCGATTCGGCTTTCCCCCAAATTTGCGACAGCACCACCTTTATCGTTCAAGTAGCGCCGGCCGTTCCCTGCGATGACATTTTTACCGAAAACAGCCATGCCCTGCTGGCAGTCAACGATACTTCCTATTTCTGCATACCCGTTTTCCTAAATGCAATTGGAAACATGGAAGTCCGCATAGATGGTTTGCCTGTGGCAGCACCTTTTGGTGCCTGCGGCGAAGGTGAGATGGTTGTTTACGACTACGCGGCGTTGCCATCGGGATTGTATTTTCTGAATTCGTGGTCGGTGAATGGTAATCTGCACTCCGGCCTTTTTGCCAACCTGAACGTGCTCGTTGATTCGATGAACTTATGGGACCCTGCCGGCAACTGGGTAAACCTACCGGTAAATACCAAAATACTTGGTGGAAACGGAGCGAACACCTATTCCAACATGGTCATTAGTCTGCTTACCGGAGGCACCTTTACCATTGTGGCCAATCCCGCCGGGCAGCCTTCTCAGTCACTGCTGACGGTGGTGGGTGTGGGCCAACATGAACTCATTATTTCTGCACCTGGCGGCTGCGCCGATACTATTTTACTCTTGGTAAATAATTACGCCGTCAGCACCGACACAATTTTCCTGGGCACTGACATGAATACCTCCGTGGGTGCCATTTGCCTGGAAACGACGGAGTTGTTGGGCACGGCCCAGAATTTGACCCTTTGCGGGTTGCCGTTGCACGGCAATGTGACGCTGACTTCCGACACCTGTTTTTATTATACGCCTGCGTTGAATTTCGTGGGGGTAGATGCTTTTTGCGCCGTCCTCTGCGACGACAACCTGCCCGTTGTTTGCGATACTTTCATCATCGTAGTCAGCGTCGAATCTACCCTCGGCACCCTCGCGATTACCACCTTCGAGGACGTGCCCTCCCAGGTCGTTTGCCTCGACACCTCCGGGCTGTCCGGCAATTTCAGCGGACTCAGCCTCTGCGGGGCGCCCTCGTCTGGGACCATTTTTTTCAATGAAAACTGTTTTACTTACAACCCGGCCAATGGTTTTGTGGGGCAGGACGCAGCCTGCCTTCTGGCGTGTGACGGCCAGGGACAGTGCGACACTACCCTCGTGCAGATTACGGTGGAACCGCTGTGCAGCTTGTTCGATATTTTCCCGCCCGATGTGCAAACCCTGGAAGTCAACGACTGCCTCGACCAGACTGCTTATTGCGTGGCGTTGCCCATGGATTCGTTGGTGAATTATGGCATTCTGGACAATGGCTTCCCCTATTCTGGCAGCGCGCAAACCTGCGATGCCGGCAATGTGGAGGTGACCCTCGACACCGGTTTTCACGAACTCGTTTTTATCAATATGGGCACCGGCTGCACCGATACGCTGTGGGCAGAGGTTCTTTGCCAGCCTGCACCCACGGGATGCGGCACGGCAGCGCTTTCGCCAGCGGCATTGGTGGCCGCTGACTGCGATGGCACCGCCCAGTTTTGTGTAGATTTGGAAATCATCGACCTGTCCAATTTCCTTATCACCACCGGCGGGCAGCCTTCAGTTGATATTGCGCCTTGCGGCGATAGCGGCCCTTACATCGGGGTGCCGCTTGACACGGGATTTCACCAACTCATTTTTACCGACACCACGAAGGGTTGTGCCGACACTTTCTACGTGGCGGTGAGTTGCATCTATCAGGTGGGTCTCGTCGTTGATACGAGTCTGATGGCTGGTGACTCGGCTATCTTTTGCCTCGGTGACTTCGGCTACACGCCCGCTACCCTCGACAGCCTCACCAACCCATGTGCGGGGCAGGGTACCGGCAATGCCATTTTTACGGCGAATGCCGCCACCGCTTGTGTCACCGTGTATGGCATTTCCACAGGCACGGATAGCGACTGCTTCGGGTTTTATTTTTCCGATACCTTGGTTACTTTATCTATAAATGTGGTGGTAAACGAGCCGTGCCAGGGTTGGTTTGCGGAAGATACGCTGGCCACGGGAGTAGGGGATTGCCTCCAAAACCCAGGATTGATTTGCCTGCCATTTGACCTGAATGCCCTGCAAAACTTAGAAATTCTTGTGGATGGAGCGACTTATACTGGTGCATTGCCGGCCTGTGCTTTCGACAGCGTCTTTCAACTCAACTACTCCGCATTTCCGGGCATGGGGCTGGCAGGGCCTTACATTGTCGAGAGTTGGAGCGTCAATGGCTCCATCTTCA
>SCUG01000014.1 GCA_004297645.1 Saprospiraceae bacterium
TCGGTCAATAGTGCCACGTTATTTTCGTTCACGGCATCGGCTTGATTGGCCACATACGATGCAACCTGAGCTTTGGCAACGGCCATTTCAGTTTCGTATTCTTCGGTGAGACTTGGCCCTGAACCGATTTCGTAGATGCTCCAGTAAACTACCCCAAAGGCAATGCTGGCATAAAACATCCAAAGCCACCAGGGCGGCAGCTTGTTGTCCAACTCCCTGATGCCATCATACTCATGGGCGAACATGATGTCTTTTTCCTGTTCGACCGGCACCGTTTTGGTCGCAGATTTTACGAAGCGGCTCCACCAGCTTGGCTGCGGCTGTTTGTAGGCTTCCACTATCTCATCGAGGCCTTTTTCTTTTAACATTCGCAACTCTTCCATCTTCATCATGATGCCAAAAAGACGCACGATGGCAAGCAATGCTGCTGCCACGACGATGGCACCCCCTAATAGGGTGAGACTGCCGAAGGCCGTTTCCCAAAAATTCAGATTTGGTGCGGCTGCTGTTTGGCCGTACGACCATACCGGCATGGTCAGTGTCACGGCCAAAATTATTATGCGGGAAATTCTATTTTTCATAACCAGAAAAGTTAGTGCAATTGCATTTGTTTTATTTTTCGACCATTTGAAGTGGCTCTTCGTCATCTTCCAATGGCATGTTAGACATCCTGTCGATATAATCTTTCTTCCTCGTCATTATCCAAATCGTACTTACTACAAAAATACTGAAGAAGAGCACCAGCGATATTACTGCCAGCCAGTTCAGGTTTTCTACCGATTCGAGAATGTATTTATACATGCCAATGATGGTTGAATAAAAGTTGCGAGGGCTACCCACGCAACCGGTTAAGATTATTTTTTGGCTTCAGCCTGTGCAGTGATGTCAACGCCCAATTGCTGCAAATAGGCAATGAGTGCCACAATTTCCTTCGTCTCCAAATTCTCCTGTTCAACGCCCTCACTTTTGAGGCTCTTTGCCACTTGTTGGGCCTGGGCCTTGAGGTCGTCGTTTGCGATTTGCTCATATCCCTCCTGGTAAGGAGTGCCGAGTTGCCGCAATACTTTGATTTTGGAAGGCGTGGTGGAAATGTCAAGGTCATTCTTGAGTAACCACGGATAAGCGGGCATGATAGACCCCGGCGATACACTGGTGGGGTCGTACATATGGTTGTAGTGCCAACTGTCCGGCTTTTTCAATTTGCCTACGCCCTCGCGGGCGAGGTCTGGCCCGGTGCGTTTGGAACCCCAAAGGAACGGGCGGTCATAAATGAACTCCCCGGATTTGGAGTATTCGCCATAGCGTTCTGTTTCGAACCGTAGCGGCCGTACCATTTGGGAGTGGCAGCCAAGGCAGCCTTCCCGGACGTAAATGTCCCGGCCCTGCAATTCCAGTGGGGTATAGGGTTGCACCGTTGATATTTTTGGTACATTCTCTCCTACCCAAAGCATTGGTAAAATTTCGACCAAGCCACCTATCAAAACCAACACGAGACTGACGAGCAGCATTTGTATGGGCCGTTTTTCAATCCAACGGTGCCAATGCTCTTTCCCAGTGGAAGCATGAACAAGTACAGGTGCTTCGGCGGCCTCATTGGCCAGTAGATTGCCTTTAGCAATGGTGCTCCAGAGATTGAATACACCAAGCAAGACTCCTGTAAAGTAGAGCGTTCCGCCAAATGCCCGGATGGCGTACATCGGTACAATCTGCGTAACCGTTTCGAGGAAATTGGGATACACCAGGAACCCGTCAGGAGTAAAAGCCCGCCACATGATATTTTGCACTATGGCGGCCCAATACAATGGTATGGCGTAAAAAATAATTCCCAGCGTGCCCAGCCAGAAATGGGTATTGGCCATTTTTATTGAATGAAGTTTTGTCTGGAAAATACGGGGTATCAGCCAGTACAATATGCCGAACGTTAGCATGCCATTCCATCCAAGTGTGCCAATGTGAACGTGGCCAATGGTCCAGTCGGTGTAGTGCGTCACAGCGTTAAAACTTTTGATGGACATCATCGGCCCCTCAAAGGTGGACATACCGTAGGCAGTAACTGCCACCACCATGAATTTCAATATAGGGTCGGTCCGGACACGGTCCCATGCGCCCCGAAGTGTGAGCAAGCCATTCAACATACCACCCCAGGAAGGTGCAATGAGCATCAAGGAAAACACCATGCCTAATGACTGTGCCCAGCCGGGCAATGAGGTGTACAAAAGGTGGTGTGGCCCTGCCCAGATATAAATGAATATCAGCGCCCAAAAGTGAACGATGGACAAGCGGTAGGAAAATACTGGCCGGTTGGCTGCTTTTGGGAGGAAGTAGTACATCAGACCCAGGTAGGGTGTGGTGAGAAAAAATGCCACGGCGTTGTGGCCGTACCACCATTGCACGAGGGCATCCTGTACCCCTGCAAATGCGCCGTATGCGTGGGTAAGGCTCGTCGGTACAGCGAGGTTTCGCACGATGTGCAAAAGCGCTACGGTCACCCAGGTAGCAATGTAAAACCAAATGGCCACGTAAAGGTGTTTCTCCCGCCGTTTGAGGATGGTGCCAAACATGTTGACCCCAAATATCACCCACACCACGGTGATGGCGATGTCAATGGGCCATATCAGCTCAGCGTATTCTCCACTTGAAGTAAACCCCAGAGGTAGTGTGAGGGCAGCACTCACAATGATGGCCTGCCAGCTCCAAAAGTGCAGATTGCTGAGAAAATCGCTCAGCATCCGGGCTTTCAGAAGCCTTTGCAGGGAGTAGTAAACACCCATAAAAATGCCATTGCCAACAAAGGCGAAAATGACGGCATTGGTGTGCAAAGGCCGGATGCGGCTGAAAGTGAGCCACGGCGTGTCAAAATTGAGTACCGGGAAAATGAGTTGAAATGCCAAAATCAGACCTACGAGCATACCGACCACCCCCCACAACAGGGTGGCATAGGCAAATTTTTTCACGATGGCATTGTCGTAGTGGAACTGTTCTACTTGTGTCATGCGTAAGCTTGTTTATTTGTCAGTTGTTTGAATGTTGGATGATGATTCATTTGGTGGGTTATCGTCAAAAAGCATCCGGATGGATGGTGTGTAATCGTCCTCATACTGCCCGGATTTTACCGCCCAGATGAATGCCCCCAAAAATCCGAGGGCCACCAATAAACTTGCCGCTATCAGAACGAAAATGATTTCCATTTTTTTTTGAACAAATTTGGGCGGGAGGTAGAAGGAGCCTCACGCGTGCGGGTTTGCATTAGTCAATAATACTGATGACTTCAAACTCTATTTTCAAATATCACCCGCCAGCTTTCAAGTACATCAATAATTGGGCGGCAAGGTAATAAATTGTGCAATTTCCAATTGCTTTTCAGCCTTATCATTCTTAAAAGTCT
>SCUG01000146.1 GCA_004297645.1 Saprospiraceae bacterium
TATCAATGGCCAGGGTTATGTCGTCCCAATCTACCATGGTAAAGCCATTGATGGAAAGGATAATGTCCCCATTTTGCAAGCCCAAGTCCGCTGCGGTGGAGCCCTCCACCGGGTCAATCATTACTCCGGTAACGTTATCCTCACCGTTTTGCAATGGGAGGATACCGAAGAAAGGGTCTTCGCAACTATTGCGCTCTTTTCCTTTTTCTGAAATGAAGGTGCCGAAAGTCAGATCCACCTTGGTTTTATTGCCTTTTCTCACAAAATGAACGGTAGCTTTGGCACCAGGGCGGTACCGGGTCAGGATGCCGCCAAGCCGCTGATTTTCACCGGCCCTGTATTCGTCAACGCCAAAAATATAGTCGAAGGTTTGCAGCCCGGCCTTATCAGCAGCCGAGTTTTTTATCACCCCAGAAACGAGACTGCCATAAGGGTTGTCAAACCCCAATTTACGCGCCTTTTCTTTGGTAATTTGAGCGATGTAAACGCCGAGGAAAGCATTGTCTTCGTCAATTTCAATGTCCATATCTTCCTGCTGCAATGGCGCATGCTCCAAAAGTTTTTCCTCATCGAGATACACTTCTTCACTAGCCTTCATGGTGCCATTGGCAGTGTGCGGCTGCCCATTTCTGTTCCAGGTCACCTCGATACGCTGACCCGGTTTGATGTTTGTAATGGCGGTGGTGAGGTCGTCCCAATCGAGGATAGCATGACCGTTTATTCCGGTGATGATGTCGCCATCCTGAAGCCCCAGTTCCTGTGCTGTGGAATGGTTCACTACTTCGATGGCGACGCCAATGGCCTCGTCATTTTCGGCGTGCCGGGCCGGGCTGACTCCCAGGAATGCCCGTTGGCCACGTGGCCCGGACTCTTCCTCCAGATCTTCAAGCGCAGGGCTTTGCAGCACCACCCGTTTAGTATTCTCCTCGCCGTTGCGGACGAAGTGAAGCGTGACCTCCTCGCCAGGTTCATAGTCTTCCAGAATAGCAATAAGGTCTTGATTGTCACTGGTGCGCTGTTCATCTACACCGTAGATATAGTCGAATGGCTGGAGACCGGCATGAGCAGCCGTTGAATTTTCAATGACCCGAGTGACGTAGCTGCCATAGATATTTTCAAATCCGAGTTTTTCCGCCTTACGGGCGTCAATGCCAATGGCCTCAATGCCCAGGAAAATGCGCCTTTGGTTTACCCGTTTTATCTCCGGTTTACATCCACGCCAGTTCACCGTCCAATCTTTATCAAACTCGCGTTCAAAACGCTGGCCGATTCTATCAGCCGTGGCTTCCCATTTCGTGGCGCTGCGCTCTGCCTGGCGTTCGGCCTGTTCAGCGATGCGCTCCGCTTTTTCGGCGAGGCGTTCGCCCAGTTCTTCCCATTTGCCGGCCTGTGCATTTAATGCCGGGAGGGCAAACAATAGGGTAAAAAGGAAAATGAAAAAGTTTTTCATGTCTTCGAGATTTAAATTGCAGTTAGCTTTGAACCTTTATTTTGGAGAATCTTCGGGTAAAAGAGACATTACCTGGCCGGTAAAGTTGCATTACTGCACTGGCGTCCTGAGCACAATCAGAGAAAGGGTTCCATCTCTTCGATTCCGTCACTCATTAGATGTATGCGAAAGAAAATATCACCTATGGCAAAATCAAGAATCATCGCGGCAACCCTTGCCATGCTCCTGTTTCAGGCCTGTAAAACAACCCAACCGGCGCGGCCATCCGAATATTACGAACAAACGGAGCAGATGCCTGCCGTGTCCACGATATATGTACCCCTCAAGATATACAAGGCCGAACTTGAAAAGAGTATTAACACGCAATTGGGGGACGTACTCTTCGAAGACTCCAACTTAGCCGATGACGGCCTGATGCTCAAAGCTACACGCCGCGAAAACATTCGCATTTCAATGAATAGCCAAACGATAAACTACATCGTGCCTATTGATTTGTGGATAAAAAAAGACCTTACCTTAACCAATGTGGTTGCCGAAGGCTCCCTCGAACTCACCTTTCAAACCGCTTACAAGATACTGCCTGATTGGAGCCTTACGACAAAAACGGAATTGGCGAATTACCGTTGGATTAAAGAACCTGTAATTAAACTCGGCTTCGCCAACCTGCCTATCACGCCCATCGCCAATTCCTTTTTGAACAAATCCAAAGCGGACATCGCCGCCTCCATTGATGAGCAAGTTGCCAGTTTCTTAGATCTAAGGTCGCAAATGAAGACCGTATGGCAGGAGCTGCACGATCCTGTGCTCGTGTCGGAAGAGTACGCCGCATGGCTTTCGCTTAATCCCCAAAGTATTGGCATGACCCCTTTGGTATCCTCGGAAAGCTTAGTGCAGAGTACGGTTGTGATTCTCTCTTCCCCAGCTATTACGCTGGGTGAAAAGCCCCACCTGCCAGCCGTTGGCACCATACCCGACTTTCATTATGCCGCTGGCCAGGGCGATGATTTTCAAGTGAACATCCGCACCGAAATCCCTTTTGCCGAGGCTGAACGCATTTCTAAGAAAACCATGGCCGGCGAAGTATTCAATTATGGTAAAAAAAAGGTGGTAGTGGAGGACATTGAAATTTACGGCCAGGGCAACCGCCTTGTCGTTAATACCAAACTATCGGGAGATTACAATGGCAGCGTCTATTTCACCGGAAAACCAAAATACGACATCCGCAAGAACCAGATAGAATTAGACAACGCCGATTTTGACTTCGATTCAAAAAAGGCGCTTCTCAAAACGGCAAGCTGGCTATTCAAGGGAACCTTCAAGAAAAAGGTACAGGAGAGCCTCAACTACTACCTCACTTATAACCTTGAGGAAACCCAGGACTACATCCGGCAGCAGCTAAAAGACTACCCACTGGCTCCTGGCATCCGGCTATCGGGCGACCTCGCCGAACTTAGTGTATCGCATGTTTACATTGCCACTGGTGCCATCAGGGTGGAGATTGGTTTGCAGGGAAGATTGAATGTGGAAGTCAAGAGTTTGGGATTCTGAGGTTACTCCCCATCAAGCCTGCGATGGAACCTGAGCAGATGACCGGGAGAATTTTCATTGTAAATTTCCAGATAAAGGATGCGTTTTGAGCGGCCGTCAGCCGGGAATAGAATCTTTACAGGATTATGCACATATCCATTGTCATCAAAGAGAAGTATCTGGCGGTTTCGGGTGCGCAGCCGGAACTTTTGTAATTCACCGGCATTGGCGGGCAGCGGCACGTTGGCAAAGCCTTCTTCTGCCAAAAACTGGCGAAGCATCTCGTAGCTGTGTGAAATATCGGCACCGGCAAATGCAGTGCGATAGACAAATCCGTCACTCTTGCCGCCGAGGTACTCTGTGTTTTTAGCTGGAAAATCTTCGCGCAATGGCATAGCTGAGCAGGAATTATTGGATGGCAAATTTAGCTTGGAACAGGCGTTGACGGCATACGTCTAAAAGAAAAAAAATAACATTTTGCCACGAGGGTTTTAATAATCCTAAAAAGCGTCTTACATTGAAACCGCTATCGAAACAATCACTAATCACCTCAATTTGCAGCTTATGATGAACGAAAGAATAGCCACTGTTATGACGAAAGAGGTTATTACAATCAGCCCGGAAGATACCTTAGAAAGGGTGAGAGAAATTCTCTTCCAAAG
>SCUG01000147.1 GCA_004297645.1 Saprospiraceae bacterium
TACAAGATAAATAAAACAAATTTTGCCCCTCATCGCCGCCTTTCCCGATAGCTATCGGGAGCTCTTCGGGGGAGAGAGACTTGAGGGCGGCTGCGCCGCCCCCAAACCCCCTTGGCTTTCACGCTAAACCTACACGAGCCTCAAATTCAATCAAATGGCCTCAGCATTAAAAAACCTATCCTCGTACGATGAAAACAACTTGCCGTCAGCAGCGCAATATGTGTTCGGCATAGTTGTGTCAGAATGGAACGCACCCATCACCCATGCGCTTTACGAAGGTTGTGTGGAAACGCTGACTAAACATGGAGCACTCGAAGAAAACATCCACACAGTGCAGGTGCCTGGCTCTTTCGAATTGCCAACTGGAGCTAAAATCCTCGCCTCCTCCCGCCGGTTCGACGCCATCGTCTGCATCGGCTGCGTTATCAAAGGTGAAACGAAACACGACGAATACATCAGCCATGCTGTGGCCACAGGCTTGACGGGACTGAGTATTACCACGGGCCTGCCCATCATCTTCGGGATGCTCACCCCTAATACTGAGGAGCAAGCCAAAGAAAGGGCAGGTGGAAAGTATGGCAATAAAGGCGTGGAAGCTGCCGTCACCGCTATCAGAATGGCAGCCCTGAGAAAGGAACTGTCCATGCCTGCCAAAACAATAGGATTCCGATGAAAACCCTTTTGCTCATTGGCATGCAAACCGATTTTCTGCCTGGCGGCGCACGGGAAATCCCCGGCAGTGCAACCCTCATAACCATAGTGAACAGGCTCCTCTTGGTTTTTGACGAGGTTATTGCCGCCAATTTTTCGCTTCCAGCCAATCACCTGACTTTCGCAGCAAACCACCCCTGGCGTATGCCAAGGCAGGTAATTGAGATAGAAGGCCAACCCACGCCACTGCAAACTATGTATTGTGTGAGCGGCAGTTTCGGGGCCGAGTTTGCTCCAAAGCTTTCGACTGAAAAAATTTCTAAAGTCTTTGAAATGGGTTCCGAAGCAGATGGCATCCCCCACAGCGCTTTTTTCGACGGTGGCAATCCAAAATCAACCGGCTTGCGCGAGCACTTAAAAACTAATGACATTGCAAAGCTTTTCATCGCCGGCATGCCGTTAGAAGAACAGGTAGCTGCCACTGCCCTGGAAGCCCTTGGCATGGGCATCGAAGTAGTGTTAATTCACGATGCATGTCTTGCCTTGGATGAATCCCAAAAAGAAGAGATTTTCAGGAAAATAACCGGCCATGGCGGCAAGTTCATTCACAGCCGGGAGTTGTCTTGAGCCTTGCTGCAATACTCGCCAATAGTGAATTTGTGGAACTCTTTACCCCTGAATTGTGATTAGTAATGGCTTGAAAAACTACTTAAAATTCTAAAGGGCAATTTTTTGATTATTTGAAACAACTGTCCTTATATTTGCAGCCGCTCGGAAGAGAGCGGCACTAAGATGCGGAAGTAGCTCAGTTGGTAGAGCACGACCTTGCCAAGGTCGGGGTCGCGGGTTCGAATCCCGTTTTCCGCTCCAAGCCTTCCTTTGTGAAGGCTTTTTTTTTACCTTCACAACGCGTTTGCCCGGGTGGTGGAATTGGTAGACACGCTGGACTTAAAATCCAGTGGCCCGTAAGGGCCGTGCGGGTTCAACTCCCGCTCCGGGTACAAGGAAAGTGTAACAGAATTTATTTCTGCTACACTTTTTTTTCAAAATTCGAGACGGCTTGTCCTGCATTCGCAGGCCCGTCACTCCCGCTTCTACAAATTCTCCAAGTCCTGAATTGAATGTAATAGGATTTGGACACCCGCCAAGTCCTACATTTGGAATAGTATGAATGGCGTGGGAAATGAGGTTCAAGCGAAACGTTACCGCAAGGTGTTCAAAGCCCGATAACAATCGAACTTTAAAAATAAATTTTACTTCCTGAAAAATCCTGCAATAAAAATACGGTGAATTATATCTTTGCGCCAACTTGGACAGAACGGTCATACGGCTGCTAAGTTTTGTTGATTACAACCATGGTGAAATGACATATAAGCAACTGAAACTCTGTTTCCCATTTTTGCTCTTCTCTTTCCTGACCATTTCGCTTTCCGCGCAAGACCAGGCAGCAATCGACGCCGGAGCCACCCTTTTCAAGAACAATTGTGGTGCCTGCCACAACCGCGACATGAAAAGCAAAATGACAGGCCCTGCTCTCGGTGGAGTCCAGGAACGCTGGGCCGCCTTTCCGCCAGAGGACCTGTATTCATGGGTCCGCAATTCGCAAGCTTTGATTGACGCCGGTCACCCGCGGGCCACGGAAATTTGGAATGCGTGGAAGCCCACCGTGATGACCAGTTTCCCTAATCTGAAAGATGACGAAATCGCCAGCATTTTGGCTTATGTTGATTTTGTAGCCAGCGGTGCCGCTGAGAAGCAAGCCGGCGCCGGGGCAGCAGTCGTGGATGAATGTGCCGTTCCCACAAAGGTGGAAGAAGGCGGCCGGATGGTTTACCTTTTCATGTTTGCTGTGTTGGCACTGCTCGCCGTAATTCTCGCCCGCATTATTTCTAACCTCAACCACCTGTCAATGGTCAGGGAAACGGGAGTAGATGTCCCCAAAAAGACCCTTGTGGAAATCCTGACGAGTAAAGGCATCATCAGTTTTGTGATATTCGCAGCCATCGTGTGTGGCGGCTATATCACGGTGAACAATGCCGTGCATTTAGGCCGCCAACAAACCTACCAGCCAGAACAGCCCATCAAGTTTTCCCATATCACTCACACTTGTACACACAAAATAGATTGCAATTATTGCCACGACGGCGCTCGCCGAAGCAAGCAATCGGTCATCCCCGGTGCCAATACCTGTATGAACTGCCACAAAGCCATTAAGGTCGGTTCCGTTTACGGCACCGCCGAACTTACAAAGATTTATGCTTCGATAGGCTACGACCCAAATACCGACAAATACATTGGTAACTTTGATAGCCTCAGCGATGATGAGGTAAAAAGAATTTACACCAAATGGATTGCCGACACCTACATCAGCAGCAAAGGCAGTCTGGATAACGAAGGTGAAGAACTCATTGAAACCCAATGGAAGGGCATTGTAAAAGCCCTCACCAATGAGGAATCAGGTGACGATAAAATTCAAGGCCCCATCGAGTGGGTCCGCATTCATAACCTTCCCGACCACGTATATTTCAACCACTCCCAACACGTCACTGTCGGTGGCATAGCCTGCGAAACCTGCCACGGCCCGGTTCAGCAAATGGAAGTGATGAAACAATATGCCCCATTATCCATGGGCTGGTGCGTAAACTGTCACCGCAAGACCGAGGTCAAATTTGCGGACAACGGGTACTATGACAACTATTACGAACTGTACCACCAGGAACTAAAGGATAAGAAGCGAAGCAAAGTCACTGTCGAAAACATCGGTGGCACAGAATGCCAAAAATGTCACTACTGATATAAAGCCGCTGTGCATGAAGGGAAACCTGCCCTCTACCGTTTTTCATTCTAGAACCACGACACATTTATGTATAAGATGAACGAAAAAAATAAAAATAAGGACATCTGGATTGGAGTCGAACATTTGGAGAATGACCCCGGCTTTATAGCGTCCATCGAAAGAGAATTTTCGGATGACAGCACCGCACTTATACGCGACGAGGCGCTGAATGTCCGGACTTCGCGCCGTGATTTTTTGAAGTACCTTGGCTTCAGCGTTGGAGCAGCTACCATTGCCGCAAGCTGCAACATCCCCGTGAAGCGGGCCATTCCCTATGTCATCAAACCCGATGAAATAGTGCCGGGAGTCGCCACTTACTATGCCTCTACTTTTGCCAACGGAGGTGATTACTGTGCGGTTCTGGTAAAAACCAGAGAGGGCCGTCCCATAAAAATCGAAGGCAATACCCTTTCTTCCGTGACCAAAGGCGGCACAAGCGCAAGGGCGCAAGCCTCGGTGCTGAGCCTTTACGACACCAACCGCTACCAGGCACCGATGAAAAACAACGGTGGCACCTGGGAAAAGACGAGCTGGGAAAATTTGGACAAAGAGATTGCAGGCAAATTGAGCGCAGAAGCCCAAATCAGAATCGTCACCAACACCAACATGAGTCCTACGGCAAAAAAAGCTTTGGGTGAATTCGCAGCCAAGTATCCCAATACAAAAGTGGTGACTTACGACGCCGTTTCCGCCTCTGCCATACTCCAGGCCAACGAGAGTAGTTTTGGTAAAAAGACTATTCCGAATTACAGCTTTGACAAAGCCGATGTCATCGTGAGCTTCGGCGCTGACTTTCTCGGCACCTGGATTTCGCCAATAGAGTACGCCCGCCAATACGCAGAAAATCGGAGGATAAAAGACATCAAGAAAGCAAAAATGTCCCGTCATGTGCAGGTGGAAAGCGCCATGACACTCACGGGTTCCAACGCCGACAACCGCATTTTGGTGAAACCCTCGGAGGTGGGCGCAGCCATTGCCCTGCTTTACAACGAAATAGCCGGCTTGGCTGGCCAAGCCACCGTAAATACACCGAAAATTGAAGACAGAGCCGCTGCCGGAATAAAGAAAACAGCCGGAGAATTGTGGGCCGCTAAAGGCAAATGCTTAGTGGTGAGCGGCACCAATAATCTGGGAGAACAAGTGCTGGTAAATGCCATCAACGACATGCTCGGCAGCTACGGCAACACCATTTCTTTTACCAATGCCTCCCACCAACGCCAGGGCATTGATGGCGATATTCAAGCCCTCATCGGCGAGATGAACAGCGGTCGTGTGAATGCCGTCCTACTTTGGGGCGCCAACCCCGCCTTCGACCTGCCAAACGCCGGCAAATTTGCCGAAGGCTTCGCCAAAGTGAGCACCAAAATTTCTTTCAACGGCACACCAGACGAGACGACGGCGCTCTGCGATTACATTGCGCCAGCCCACCACTACCTCGAAAGCTGGGCAGATGCAGAACCCAAAGCTGGCCATTACAGCCTGATGCAGCCCGCCATTTCACCGCTATTCAATACGCGGCAGGCTGAAGAATCACTGCTCCGTTGGGGGCAAAGCCCCCACCTCAACCTCACTGCTGAGCAGCCTTATTTCGAATACTTAAGTGCAAACTGGCAGGCGAACATTTTCTCCCGCCAAACAACATACGCCACATTCCAGGCATTTTGGGACAACGCCCTCCACGACGGTATTTTCGAGGTGCCGGAAACCGGCGATGCCGCCGTTTCTTTCGGTGGCGATGTAACGCAGGCTGCCGCCCAAATCACCAAACCCGGCAGCGGCCTTGAGATTTCGTTTTTTGAAACAGTCAACGTAGGCGGGGGGCAATATGCCGATAACCCCTGGCTACAGGAAATGCCCGACCCCATCACGCGTTGCGTCTGGGGTAACTACCTCGCCATTCCCGTGGTATTCGATGGCAACCGCCGTTTCCACGGAGCAGGCCAGTTTAAAGGACTGAACGAGAATGAATACCACAAGGAGGCTGACATCGTCGAAATTGACATCAATGGCCAAAAACTAAAAGCCACCTGCGTGCGCCAATTCGGCCAAATGGTGGACACTGTATCTATGGCGCTCGGTTTTGGCCGTACCACGGCTGGCACCTGCGGCAAGAATGTAGGCCTGAATGTGTACCCCTGGCTTTCTATTGATGCGCAGGGAAACACGCAATACTTTGCCACAGGTATCAATGTTTCGGGCAAAGTAGCCACCGATGAAGAATTCGCCTGTGTGCAGTACCACCACACGATGGGTGTTACGGGAAAAGTGAACGGTTCGGACGAAACCGTCAACGTGGATGAGGTGGCATTGATGACGGTTGGAAAAGGATTTCAGGGAGCGTTGGTGGACCGGTCGGTTATCCGCCGATCCAATTTCAAAGAGCTGGAGCAATTCACCGAAGAGCTGCACCACGAAAGGGGCGAGCACCAACACCTCAACGACCAGACGCTCTATCCTTACGAACAGTACAAAGACGAAAAATACAGCCAGGGCCACCATTGGGGCATGCACATTGACCTCAACGCCTGTACAGGTTGTGGCGCTTGCCAGGTAGCCTGCATTGCCGAAAACAACGTCCCGGTTGTGGGCAAAAGCGAAGTGTACCGCCACCACGAAATGACTTGGCTGCGCATTGACCGCTATTTCTACGGTGATTACGAAAACCCGAATGTAGTTTATCAGCCGATGATGTGCCAGCATTGCGACAGCGCTCCTTGCGAGAATGTTTGCCCGGTGGCTGCCACCAGCCACAGCTCGGAAGGCTTGAACCAAATGGCCTACAACCGTTGCATCGGCACCCGCTACTGCGCCAACAACTGCCCGTTCAAAGTGCGCCGTTTTAACTGGTTGGATTATACCACCGCCGACCTCTTCCCAGCAAATGAAGTACTGACCGACGGATACCACGTGCCTTATGGTGGCGACAACCTTACCCGCATGGTTTTGAACCCGGATGTGACGGTGCGTGTGCGCGGGGTGATGGAAAAATGCAGCTTCTGCGTGCAGCGTCTTCAGGAAGCCAAACTTACAGCCAAAAGTGAAGGCCGTGCCTTACAGGATGAGGTAAGATCCGCCTGCCAGACGGCTTGCCCGACTGGCGCCATTACTTTCGGAGATACGAATAATGAACAAAATGCCGTCACCAAAGCATTCAACGACCCACTGAATTACATCGTGCTGGAAGAGGTGAACACTCGCCCATCGGTGCAATACACGGCGAGAATAATTAACAGAGACGAAGAATTGAGTTGAAATAATAGGAAACACTGCCATTTCACAGCCTGCATGCCAGGCAAGTAAAGTGCGCAAAATAAGATGTGTTTTTCCGGCGGCTTTGCCCCGGAAAAACACACCCTTGTTCTTTTTAAGGCCGACAGAAAAAGAACACCTTATTTTGAACACGTTACTAAGTAAATGGCAAGCAGCCTTTAGCAAACTGCCAACTTTCAAAATATGAGTGTATCAGTTTCTCGCATTCGGGAACCCTTAGTTTTAGGGAATAAAGATTACCACCAGATTACAGAAGACCTCGTCGGGCCTACCGAGAAGGCACCCAATACCATGTGGATAGTAGCATTTATGGTATCGGTGTCGCTATTCGCCTGGGGCATTTTCTCCTTAATTTGGACCTTCTGGTTTGGCATAGGTACGTGGAACCTGAACCGCACCATCGGCTGGGGATACGATATCACCAACTTCGTTTGGTGGATAGGTATTGGCCACGCAGGTACGCTGATTTCGGCCATCTTGCTGCTCTTCCGGCAGAACTGGCGCAACGGCGTCAACCGGGCAGCGGAGGCCATGACCATCTTCGCAGTGATGTGCGCCGGCCTTTTCCCGGCGACCCATACGGGGCGCCCTTGGTTCGACTTTTTCATGTTCCCATACCCAAACACCCGTGGCCCACTTTGGGTGAACTTCAATTCCCCGCTGTTGTGGGACCTTTTCGCCATCTCCACCTATTTTACGGTTTCGCTGCTTTTTTGGTACACAGGGTTGGTGCCCGACTTCGCCTCGGTGCGCGACCGGGCCAAGGGCATTCGCAAGAAAATATACAGCTTCGTTTCCATGGGATGGACAGGTTCTGCCAAACACTGGCAACGCCACGAATACTTATCCCTCATATTGGCCGGTATCGCTACACCGCTTGTGTTGTCCGTTCACACTATTGTGAGTTTTGACTTTGCCACGGCGGTAGTTCCCGGTTGGCACACCACCATTTTCCCGCCTTATTTTGTGGCCGGGGCCATTTTCTCTGGTTTTGCGATGGTGCAAACCCTGATGGTTATTACCCGCAAGTGTTTTAGCCTTGAAGAGTACATCACCATCAACCACATAGAGAGCATGAACAAGGTCATCCTCTTGACGGGCACAATGGTTGGTTCGGCATACCTCATCGAGCTTTTCGTATCGTGGTATTCCGGCTACATCTACGAGCAATTTGCTTTTTACAACAGGGTGTTCGGCCCCTATTATTGGGCCTACATTGGGATGATGGGTTGCAACCTTTTATCGCCGCAGGTTTTTTGGTCGAAAAAAATCCGGCGCAGCGTATTCTGGACTTTCCTCATGTCCATCTTCGTGAACATAGGCATGTGGTTCGAACGCTTTGTCATCATTGCCACCACGCTGGCCAAAGACTTCCTGCCGTCGAGCTGGAGCTATTACTGGCCTTCCTGGGTGGAAATAGGAATATACTTAGGCACCATCGGTCTTTTTTTCACACTATACCTGGTGTTCGCCAGAGTGGCCCCGGTGGTAGCAATAGCCGAGGTAAAAGCTATCCTGAAAAAGTACGGCGACCAGTATCTCGGCCCCAAGGCAAAACCGCAACACGACCACTCAGCAACGGAGCCGGTACACTAAGCCGGTTACCCCCTGGCTGAATGAAATGATTTTTGACAAAATCCTTTAGAATGAAAAGTCAACATAAAGAAGTGCTCTTCGGGCTTTATAATGATGAAGAAGAATTGAAGAGCGCCTTAAGAGGCGCCAACGAGCAGCACTTGGACATCATGGATGTTTATACACCGTTTCCGGTACATGGCATGGATTCTCTTCTCAATTTGAAGGAAAGCCGCCTGCACGTTGTCGGGTTTCTTTTCGGTATGTTGGGCACACTTACAGCCCTGATTGCCATGTCGTGGATTTTCACCAGCGACTGGCCGACGATATTTGGGGGCAAGCCTTACTTCTCGTTGCCTTCCTTCGTGCCCATCATTTTTGAGATGACGGTTTTGTTTTCAGCCATCGGCATGACGGTGGTATTTTACATCGTATGCGGCTTAGGATTTGGGGTGAACAACCCCATTCTGGACGACCGCATCACCGACGATAAATTTTGCTTAGCCTTCCAAACCAACGACATGAAGGAAAGCGCCGTAAAATCACTGAAAGGATTTCTGAAGAAAACGGGAGCTGCTGAAGTTCACTCGAAAGTAATTTGAATAATCTGAATAAAAGCATACACCGGCATGCGGTGCATCTGAAAGCATATTTTCAATGAAAAGGAAAAACATTCAACATCTGGTTTTTATCCTGATAGCGGCTGTCCTGCTCGTTGGTTTCAACTCCTGCCAGCAGGCGGGGGGCAACAAAACAGGCAGTGAGTTCATCCCCGACATGACACACTCCACGGCATACGAAGCCAATGTGCTCACGCTCTATTCCCTCAATTCGTGGGATAAAGAAAGTACCTTCTCACGCCGGCAACTTTCTAACCCCCACCTGCCCGTAAAAGGTACCGTGCCCCGCGGTTATGCCAGCGAAGCCACCAACGACGGTGTATTTGCTTCGCCCATGGAGGCCGTACTCAGTACTTTGGGAAAAACGAACCAACAGCAAGACGGCATACACTATACGCCAAACGGCCACGTACCTTACTATTACCCTGACACAGACACGGGCCGGATATTGGCTGCCAAAAAAATCCTGTACAACCCATACCCGATTTCTAAAAAAGGTTTGGCAACCGGCCAGGCTTTATTCACAATATACTGTAGCATCTGCCATGGCGATAAAGGCGATGGCGCCGGCTACCTTGTGGCAGGGCCTTTCGCCAAGTTTCCCGCACAACCTGCCAATTTTACGACCGACGACTTCATCAACTCCTCGAATGGCAGGTTTTACCATGCAATCATGTACGGCAGAAATGCAATGGGATCGCATGCCGACAAGCTTTCATTCCAGGAGCGCTGGCAGGTGATTCATTACATTCGTTCGTTGCAGGCCGTGGCCAAAAAAGTGAAATACAACGAGGAGGTAAACGAATTGAATCCGGAGTATGGCGTACCCGAACTGCAACTTCCTAAGCCTGCGGCCACAACAGCACCTGCCGAAGCTGCCACGAAAGAACCTGCGAAAGGCACACAGGAAGGGGCCAAACAAAAAGAAACGACCGGCCATTGATGCCTGGATGTAGCCACTGAATTTTTGAAACAGCCATTTTTGAAAAAATATGCCGGGACTTCAAAGTGCCGGATTTCTAAAATACCTTCATAATGAAGCAGTTCACTTTTGAAGCAAAACAAAAAACCGTATTGCGGGGGATGATGGGCCTCGGAATTTTATGCCTCATCTTGTCCTACTTTACAGAGCCTTCGCAAATTGCAGAGGCCGGAACGCATATGCGTTTCTGGTCCAATTTTCTGCACAACTCCGTTTTTTTCACGGGCATGGCTTTTATGACGCTGTTTGTGCTGGCGGCCTTTACCACCGCATACGCCGGCTGGCATGCAGCTTTCAAAAGAATCTGGGAAGCGTATTCCCTTTTCCTCATTCCCGGCATCGTACTGATGGTCATTATTGGCATCGCCATTTTCACCCATTTCACCCATCTTTACCATTGGTCGGACGACGCTGCCGTGGCATCCGATAAAGTGCTCACCGGCAAATCGGCCTTTCTAAATATTTACTGGTACCTCTTCGGCACCATCATCATTGCGGGAACCTGGGCGTTTTTCGCCAAACGCATGCGTGCCCTGTCCTTGAAAGAAGATGAAGACGGCGCCAATGTTTCCAACTTTTCCTATCACCGCAAAACGCGCGTATTAGCCGCCATATTCCTTCCCATTGCTGCATTCACAGGCCCGGCGCTCATTTGGCAGTGGATAATGTCGGTAGATGCGCACTGGTACAGCACGCTTTATGCCTGGTACTGCATGGCGGGTTGGTTTTTGGCTGCCTGTTCGCTCACCATCATTTTACTGATTTATTTGAAAACCCAGGGATATTTTGAGCAAGTCACCAAAGAACACTTGCACGACCTCGGCAAGTACATGTTCGCCTTCAGCATTTTCTGGACCTATTGCTGGTTCAGCCAATACATGCTGATTTGGTACGGCAACCTCGGAGAGGAGACGGTCTATTTCCGGGAGCGCCTCGACAGTTACCCCGTGTTGTTTTACGGCAATCTCGTCATCAATTTCGTTCTTCCGTTTTTGATATTGATGAGAAATACCACCAAGCGCCGCTACGGCACATTGGTTTTCACATCGCTGCTGGTCTTCATTGGCCACTGGTGGGATTTGTTTTACATGATAAAACCAGGCACATTCAAAACTGCCCAAGAGGTAGCGCAACATGGCACGCAGGCTGGCAGTAGCCACGAGGCTGCGGCAAGTCACGCCTCCGCATTTGTTGCAGGATTTACCATCCCCGGTTTGATTGAAATAGGTGTATTGATAGGGTTTCTCGGATTCTTTGTTTATTTCGTATTTAGCCAATTAGCAAAGGCCTCGCTGGTGCCCGAAAACGACCCCTATCTCGAAGAAAGCCTGCACCACGAAGTGCAGTCTTATGAATAGAATTTCAACAGGGCTGCGGGTATTCTCAGAAAATCAGCGGCTCAAAGCTCATTGCCAATAGCAAACTAACAATATGAGTACAGGATTAATTATCATTGGTTGTTTGATTC
>SCUG01000148.1 GCA_004297645.1 Saprospiraceae bacterium
CCTCAAGAGAATTGTTAGTGCAAATGAAACTGCCAGAGCATTTAGGCTGCCAGTTCTTCAACCAATCCTGAAATTTGCCCCAAACGGCTGTTGTCGAGGGAATAAAAGATGAACTTACCTTGGCGTTCGGTAGCGACTACCCCAGCTCGGCGAAGGATGGCCAAATGTTGGGAAGCAACGGATTGTTCAAGGCGCAGTTTGATGTAAATATCAGTAACCGTCATTTGGCCGTTTTCTTCCAATAAATCAATCATGCGTTGGCGAAGTTTGTGGTTTATTGCCCGCAATACTAGCACCGCTTTTCTCAACTCTGCGTAATCTAATTGTACCTCCAGCTTTCCCTTCTTGAGTACAATTGTTTCGTTTTTTTGCTTTCTCATATTTATGTTTTTAAATAGTGGTTAAAAAATTGCTGCCATTGAACCAGAAATTTCGCCCGAATTAGCCCCTCTAATAAATTAACGAAATTTCGATACATGACAAACCAAGAACTGTACCAATCGAAAAGATAAAATTGCCTTATAATGCTTAACAAACGTAGTTTCAAAGCGAAAATAAAAAGTCTATTCAAAAGTAAGAAAAAAATAAAGAGTAAAAATAATTTAAATACGTAATCTATCAGAGGTTATAGTCAAATCATGTCAATAAGGAGAATTTGGGGTTCGGTTTTGTGATGTTAGGGGCTTTTTGGTAATAGGGAAAGAAGTAGGCTGGGTTCACAAATTGCCGTTTTTTGAAAGCTTGGTGAGCCAGCGGAACCATATGGCTTGCGGAGCAAACAATGTCGCTGAAAATGGTGAGGGGATTATGGAGCACTTTCCGGCACTTGGCGGCCCCGTTTCCCGAAAATAAGATTGTTTTTCCTAAGGCAAAATACTCTTGGAAAGAGGAAGTATCGACTATTAGAGCTTCTGATGGCGTGATTGGCATATTCTCCATATCGAACAGAGCGCAATACACCTCCATGCGCCGCGCATCTATCATAGGGCAGTAGAGCACATTTTCTGCCGACTGAACGGAAAGATTGGCAGCAGCTATGGCTTGTAGCGTGTCCACTCTCACGAGAGGCAGACCGAGGGCATAGCAAATGCCTTTAGCCGTGGAGGCCCCCACGCGCAGCGACGTGTAAGAGCCGGGGCCAGAGCTTATTGCCATGGCATCAAGGTCGCGGAGGGTGAATCTGGTGGCATTGAGGCAACCGCCTATCAGGCGGGTAATGATTCTGGCGTGGTCGTTAGTATGATTTGCTTCTTCGAGGTGCAATACTTTCCCCGCTTTGCCAAGCGCCACAGAACACACTTCTGTCGCCGTTTCGATATTTAAAATGAGCGGCATAGTTTTCTTTAGTTGCAGGTAGTTCAAAAATACCGGAGTTGTACCATCCTTAGCCCATCAATACGTTTTATCTTTACGGCTCAATTTTCGGAAAACTTTTTCAGCATGAAAAATTATACCCCGCATCAGTTTTTATAGCTTCTCCGATTTTCTTCTCTCGCAATGCCGGTCATGCAGGCCTCAACCGCAGACAATATTCATTCACATCTGACTTTAATTACCTGGCCAATTCAAACAATCATGGTTGAAAAATTGGAATTCATCTACAACAACTTCCTATTGCTCGAAGAGCAATTGGCCGACCCAACGGTCGTGAACGACCAGGAACGCTACGCCAAAGTGAGCAAGGAGTATTTCAAGCTCAAACAAATTTCCGATGTCTATCTAGCGCACAAAAAGCTGCGGAAACACATCCAAGAGGCGAAAGCTCTCGCTAAAGAGCAGGATGCAGAAATCAGGGAAATGGCCCGAATGGAATTGCAGGAATTGCAGCCACAGAAGGATGCGCTGGAAGAAGAGCTGAAAGTTTTGCTCACGCCCAAGGACCCCGAAGATTCCAAGGATGTCATTTTCGAGATAAGGTCTGGAACTGGAGGCGACGAGGCGAGCCTTTTCGCCGGCGACCTGTTTCGCATGTACACGAAATACTTTGAAAACCAAGGCTGGAAAGTGGAGGTACTTTCCGGAAACGAGGGCACTGTCGGCGGATTCAAGGAGGTGACGATGGAGGTGACGGGCGATGATGTTTACGGCAAATTGAAATTCGAGTCGGGCGTTCATCGCGTACAGCGTGTGCCCACCACGGAGTCGAAGGGCCGGGTTCACACTTCTGCAGCAACCGTGGCCGTCATTCCAAAAATGAAAATGGAAGATGTGAATATCAACAAAGCCGACCTCCGGGTGGACACCTTCCGCTCAAGCGGTGCCGGGGGGCAGCACGTGAACAAAACCGAGTCGGGCATTCGCATCACCCACCTGCCCACCGGCGTGGTCGTTGAATGCACAGAGGGCCGCTCACAGCACTCCAACCGCGATATTGCAGAGCAAAAACTGTATCAGAGGATATACGAGTTGCAAAAGAACAAGATGGACTTCGAATTTGCGGCCCGCCGCAAATCCCTCGTCGGCTCTGGCGACCGTTCCGAAAAAATACGCACCTACAATTTTCCGCAAAACAGGGTGACCGACCACCGCGTCAACCTCACGCTTTACAACCTCGACCAGGTTATTGAGGGAGATTTGGAAAAGATTATTGAATCTCTTCAGATAGCCGAAAACGCTGAAAAGATGAAGGCAAATGAAAATGCCTGACCGCTCGCTGGGGGTCATTTCACCACCGCTACTTTATGGGCCTGCAAGACGTATTTATTTTCCCCGGCGAGGCTGACAAATGCGATTACATCGCAATGATTTTCATCCCAACCTACAGGCAATGTCATGGTGTAGGTCTTTGCTATTTCCACACCTCCGCTCAATGTCTCCGTGATGGGGTCGCCGTCGTAGTTGGTCATCAAACCCCGCAAAACGTGTTTGTGGATGTAGCCGGCATCCTTGCCACTCGGAGTGAGTTGTACATCCTGGATTCCCGATTCCGTAATCATGATGCTGAGGCGAACGTTGGGGTCAGAGATGTCTTCCTGCACAAATAGCGTCACATCCACATCGAGAGTTCTGTTTCCGCTGTTGAAGGTGGGCTTGATGGCAAGTTTAACTTTTGGAGGAATGACCTTTTCCTGCTCAATGAACCCAGCCCACTGGCTCTGTCCGAGTTGAAGGTCGAACTCCCCGTCGAATAGCTGGCGGTTTACCACGGCAGTGGGGTAGCCGAAAGGCTCGCCGAGATAGCTGAGAATTTGGGTTCCTTCGGGTGTACGAAAATCGTAGTTGCTGTCGGCATAAGGGGGCGAGAACTCCCCGGCGTGAATAGATACAGCGACCAATTGCGCACCATACACGGCAGCGAGGTCTTCGATGGCAGCGCTGCCTGCCGGACAGTTCACGCAACGCACCCCCGTAAATTCTTCAATCAAAACCTGCCGTTGCTGCCCCGTCACATCAGGGCCTGGGTCAATTGGTCCCATGGTGCCGGTGACCGGTGGCGCTATTTCTTCGCAGGCTGCGAAACTCAGAGCGGCAAGGGCTAAAAGGAATATTTGGCGTTTCATTCTTTTAGTTTTTAACAAATTCAATGGAAGTTGCAAAAATTTCAAACTCCCGGGAAACGAAATGATTGTTCCCGGCTTTGGTTTTTAGAAGGTTGAGTTCACGGATAGTTTTACACCGCTGAAAGCTGGTTCTAAGCGGCAGATGCCGCCGGAGCAAACGATACCTTCAGGCTGTTTCACGTAGCTGAGGGAAAATCGGTTGGCCCTTTGCGTGTACGACACGTCAAGCCTTTGAAAGTGAATCTTTTCTTTGGCTCCTGTTTTCGTGTTTTCCGGCGAGAGCTTGCCCGGGCTGATGTTGAACATATCTGATACCGCAAAGGTCCAATGCGGCGCCACGGTGTATTCCACCAGGCCGTGCAGCCAGTTGCCATAATCGGCTTTTACGCCGTGGTCTTCTTGTACGTTCATGTATTGCGCCTCTATCCTGATGGCTTTTTTTTGGCTTATTTTATACAAAAAGTCAAAAAACGGAGTGACGGCTTTTACCGGTACAACGCCCGGCTTGTTTTGATAGATTTCCTGGTTGTATTCCTGCAATTGCACCCCGGCGTAAAGAGTCCATTTGCGTTTGTATTTGTAGTACAATTCGGTGTACAACTCGCGGTATAGCTGGTTGTCGTTGAGGTCGGTAATGTTGGAGAAATTGGCGGTTAGCAATAATGTTTTGTTGACACGATATTCCACATCGGCCTGAAAGGCCAGTTCGCCGGCGAACTGTGTGGCAGCGGCATAGCGGGCCAACAGCCGGTAAGTATTCACCCGCGTCATAGGCGGGATGTAATGCAACAGCCCCCGGTTGCCCTCTTCCTGCGGGCGGGTGCGAAAGTCGAAATTTTCGGTGCATTTACCCTCCACCGTGATGCCCAGCCCATTTTTAGCGTAGCTCAGGCTGCTGTAAAATACGGTACCCTCACCCTGAACGAGCCGTCCGGTGATAGTGTCACCCGACACAGTAGTGCGCTCCTGAAACGGGTCAGTGAAGCTGTCTTTTGTTTTGTACGCTCCTTCGGCATACCACGAAAAGGTGCCAGCAGTCAGCGTGTTGTAAAGCGAAAAAGCGTAGGTGTTGTATTTGGGAATAAAAATATCCTCTTTGCGGTAGGTATTGAGCGTGGATACCAAGCTGTTCATCGAAGCATCGTCCAGCGCGCGGCTGACTATGCCAAAGCCTGGGGTCAGCGTAATGTTGGAAGAGTCGCTGCTAATGAAGCCATTGATGGCGAACCCCCGGATGGTACTTTTATACGTGTCGAACTGTTGTTTTTGGCGGCCACTAAATACCTTGACCTGCCAGTCGGGAGACAAATCGTAGGTCAGGCGCAAGCCATAAAGTGCCTGATCAATCGCCAAAGGCCGTTCTTCGTAAGCCCGAAAAATGATGCCGCTGCCAATAATATCGTAGATATACCCCCCGGTGATGCCCAGCTTGTTTATTTCCTTGCTGATGTACCAATGGCCGATGCCCTGGCCAGTGAAAGATCCAGTGGGATTGAGGAGACTGGAGTTCTGAAACATATCGAAACGGAGGCCAAGGTCAAAGCCCCAATTGCTGTAATTGAGGTTGAGCCAGGCATCGGCGCCGTATTTCTGGCGATCGTATTGCGGCGTGTTGATGGCCTTGATGAGCGAATCCCGGATGTAAAAATTGCCCGTAGCTTCAAGGTTGCCTGAGATGCGCCCGCCGTCCCCGGTGGCTTGCCCTTGCGCATCTTGCGCTGTGGCCGGCAAAATGCCGCACATCATAAGCAGACCAGCAAACCAGAGTTTCTTGTTCATGCTGGAGTAATTTTGTTTTGACGATGAAGAGAATCCCGTTAAAAACAGGTTAATTGCTTTTTATAGGTTCACCAAAATGGATTTTGGGATAGCTTTGTGTCTGCTTTGCGGTGCAAGAACTGAAACCCGGCAAAAAGGCACGCAGACAAACTGTCCTGACTGCAACAGCGCAAAGGTAGCCAAACACCCTGCCCGGCTAAATTTTTCAACCATCAAAATGATAAAATATGAAACAACTGACAATTCTACTTCTCTTCCTTTTCGCCCTGTCGCTCACCGTGGAGGCTCAAAAAAGCATTCCTTCTGTAAATGTGAAAACCCTCAACGGCCAAACCCTCGACCTTAAAGAATATGTAGCCGGTTTGAACAAAACCGTCATTATTGACTTTTGGGCCACTTGGT
>SCUG01000149.1 GCA_004297645.1 Saprospiraceae bacterium
CCAAGGCCAGTATTATGTTCTAAGAAAATATCATCGTACATGAGGAGTGTCATACATTTTAAACCTGATCGGTGAAAAGAATATTTTTAAAGGAAATCGATAAAATAGTAGCTGAAAATCTTCTATCATTCCAGGGAATTATCCCGGGATGAAAAAAAGTTGGTTCTCATAATACTTGTTCTTTCGTGTCGGACCTATTTCAGCATTTTTGTATCTTTCAAAACGTAAAATTATACTTAATAGAGAAACAAAAGAGCGCTTAATGCCTGATTCTGCGTAGAAGCAGACACCTTTCCTTCAACGGCAAGATGGGAAAGGAATTTACTGACTTCGTTTTCTCCCATGTATAATGGATGCCGTTTTTCGTGAAAAAAGATAAATCGTTTAATCCAATGAATATAAGCCTCTTCGGTTCTTATGCTGTAGTGCTTTACCCGGATTGCATTATGCACCTGATTCAATAATTTAGGTTTGAACATATAGAGTTGTTTTTCACCTTGAAAAAACAAAAAATATATTGAAATATTTTGGTAATTTAAGGTATGTTATCGGTAAAATATCCGTGAACTTTATTATATGCCCAAATAGCCGTATAATAAGTTACCAGTAAACGTATTATATGTACTAATAGCCGTAAAATAAGACGGCTATTAGTACGGCTAATTCAATGTTAAGGAATTTCAAAGCTGTGGTTGTAGAGCGACGAGCCTCGTCGCTCTACAGATAAAAAGTCGCCGAAGGCATAATTAAACGTTAGGCTCATCGTCAAGACTCAATATTAGATGAAAAAAGGAGAACTGAAATGGCAAATGTAAAAGGTGATTCAGCTATAAAAGAAATTCCAGCAGTTCTTGGTGAAAATACGGCTGGTGGTGATGGTGTCCGCGGCACTAGCAAAGTTGGGACTGGAGTCATAGGAACATCAGAAAGTGGTGTTGGGGTTTGGGGTGGCAGTAAAAGCTCAAGTGGCGTTGGCGGCATGAGTGACAGTGGAATTGGAGTTCATGGTGTGAGCAAAACTGGTCCTGGTGTTCGAGGAGATGCAGAAAACGGCACCGGTGTCTTTGGAGGAAGCAAAACATCAACTGCCGTTGGCGGGATCAGTGATAGTGGAATCGGCGTCCATGGTATTAGCACGAGTGCTGATGGTGTGTTCGGCAATAGCGAAAATGGCCGGGGCGTAGTAGGAGTTGCCAAAAACGCGACGGGGGTCGAAGGCAATAGCACAATCGCAGCGGGTGTTTACGGCAGTAGCCAAACGGGGCGTGGCGTTGTTGGCGTCGCCAAAAGCGCAACGGGAGTAGAAGGCAACAGCACAAGCGGCGCTGGAGTTTTTGGAAGTAGTCAAACTGGTATTGGTGTGCATGGTAAAGGGGGACGGCTCGGCGGATTATTTGAAGGCAATGTTGAAATAACAGGCAACCTGACTATCCAAGGGGTCAGCATTCAGCTATGGCTCCAGCGCATCCAACAACTCGAACAACAGGTTGCCGATCTGTCCCGAAGAATAGGCTCTGGAACAGGTTCCGGTGGGGCTGGCACGCAGACATTCATTAATGCAACAGTGGAGATCGGTGCTAGCGGTGGACTGGATAACCGACTTCTTAAAATCTCAGGGTATGGTTTTCAACCTGGCGAAAATGTGACGCTGAAGATTACATATCGCCCTAGCCAGACCGAAAATCCAAATCCGCCAAGAGACACCCTGACCACAGCAGATAGTCTCGGACAAATCAAATTCACGGAGGCAGTGTCGTGCGGATCAGACCCCAGTAAACGTCCAAGTTGGCAGGTGCAAGCCACTGGAGCTACCAGCGGAAGAATGTCGAATGTGACAAGTGCAGGTTGCTGAGGTAAACGCTGAGTCAAACGAAAAGCCACGCCTAACAAAGGCATGGAGAGGGACGCTCCTGACGTTGCGCCCTTCATGCCAAGTCGTTTGCCGCCTCCAAACGCGGCGCACGACAGGGATCGCAGATCGGAGGTCGGTTCCTTGGACATCGACAAGATTACGAAGCGGATTACCGGGAAATGTGTATCCCATGTGGAGGCCCGCGAAGACGGACAGCTTGCCATTGTCTTCGTTGATG
>SCUG01000150.1 GCA_004297645.1 Saprospiraceae bacterium
CTCCCCCCGGCACCGCCGGAGGGAGGGGATATTGGGGGCTTCGCCCCCAAACCCCTAAGCCAGCGAAGCCAGCGCCCAATACCAGGGATGGACAAAACCTAACGCTCGACAGTATAATGCCAGAAGTATAAAAAGGCATTTCACTTTCTTAATGTCATCACATGGCGGGTGAATAATCGTTAATTTGCGACACAGTTCTAAAGTTTCAAATGGCCATTTTATGAAAAAAATTTCCCCGTTGCTGCTCTTGACATGCTGGTTTATTTGGGCGAAAGCCCAACAAAATGTGCAGCTCGTTTCCCATCTAGATTTCGTTTCTTTGGCCAATGACATCTGGGGCTATACCGCTCCCGATGGCACCGAATATGCCCTCGTGGGGCTGCGCAGCGGCGTCGCCATCGTGAGCCTGGCCGACCCCGAAAACCCGGTGGAACTGCACTATATCCCCGGCGAGCAATCGGCCTGGCGCGACATCAAAACCTGGGGCCACCATGCCTACGTCACCACCGACCAATCGGGCACCAAAGAGGGCATCCTTGTCATTGACCTGTCGGGGCTGCCCGATTCGGTGAACGCTTACAACTGGCGGCCGTACATTGATGACCTGGCCGATTCGCTCTTCACCTGCCACAACCTCTGGATTGATGAATTTGGCTACGCCTATCTCTCCGGGTGCAATGTAAATTCGGGGGGCGTGGTGTTTCTCGACGTATTTTCTCAGCCCGGCAGCCCTCAGTACGCCGGCAAGTCCAGCCCCGAATATTCGCACGATGCCTATGCCCGCAGCAACATCCTGTATTCTGCCGAAATATTTGACGGGCAATTCTCCATCTTCGACGTGGCGGACAAAGCCAACCCCGTGTTGCTGGCAACACAGCCAACCCCCAGCCGCTTTTCGCACAATGTCTGGCTTTCCGGCGACGGGAAAACGCTCTTCAACACCGACGAAAAAGGCAATGCTCCCGTCGCTTCATTCGATATTTCAGACCTCGAAAACATCCGGCTTTTGGATGAATTCCGGCCCCCGGCGACCCTCGGCACCAACGTGTTTCCGCACAACGTGCACGTGCTCGACGACTACCTCGTCATTTCCCATTACACCGACGGCTGCGTAATCGTGGACGCCTCGCACCCCGAAAACTTAGTGCAGGTAGGGTGGTACGACACCAACACCGATTTCACCGAAAGCTACCACGGTGCCTGGGGAGCTTACCCGTTTTTTCCCTCCGGCCTCATCGCCGTCAGCGACATCGAAAATGGCCTCTTCATTTTGCAGCCCGAATACAAACGGGCCTGCCGTCTCGAAGGCACCGTCACCGATGCCGTCACAGGGGCTGCGCTTAAAGACGTGCAGGTGAGTCTTATTTCAGATGACCCCAATGATGCCACTACCGGCAGCGATGGTGGATATAAAACCGGGCAGCCCACAGCCGGCACCTTCCAGGTGGCTTTCAAAATCAAAGGCTATTTTGACACCACGGTGGAAGCGGTGCTTGTCAATGGCGAACTGACAGCCCTCGACGTAGCCATGACGCCATTCCCGGCATACGAAGTCGCAGGCCGGGTGGTGGAGAAGGACACGGAGACGCCCATCGCCGGAGCCATTGTTTTTTTGGAAAACGGTGACTTCGCCTATACGGACACCACCGATGGCAGCGGCACCTTTTTGCTCCCCGCCGTGCTATTGGGCGAGTACGACGTGTACACCGGGCGGTGGGGTTTTGAAAATGCCCACCTCGAAAAAGAGCTGGTCGCCGGGAACAAATTCCTGACCTTCGGGCTGGCCCAGGCTTATGTGGACGACTTCAACGTGGACCTCGGCTGGGCGGTCAGCGGCGACGCCACCGGCGGTGTTTGGGAGCGTGGCATTCCGCACGGCACCGACGACTTCGGCAAGGCAGCCAATCCCGGCGAGGATGCCCCCGGCGACTTCGGCAACCGCTGCTACGTCACCGGCAACCAGGGTCTGTACCGCCACGACGACGACGTGGACGGCGGCGCCACCCTGCTCGCCTCGCCCCCCATGCAATTGCGCAGCCGCTACAACCGCCCCGTGCTCACGTTCGACACCTGGTTTTACAACGCCGCCGCCGCTACCCCTGCCGACGACTCGCTCACCATTTTGATAGACAACGGCCAACGGAAGGTGGTGCTCGATGCCGGCACGGTGCCGCACACATGGGAGGCCTCTCCGGCCTATGATTTGGCGAAGTACATCTCCATCACCGGCGAGATGCGTGTCATCTTCCGCACGGCGGACACGAAAGAATTTGGCCACATCCTCGAAGCCGGTGTGGACAATTTCAAGGTCAGCGAAAGCATGCCCGGCGAGCTGTTTAGCGTGAAAAACGATTTGGTGAAAATCCGGGCTTTCCCGAATCCCTGCCATTCTTTTTGCACCATAGATTACAAAGTGGAAAAGGATTTTGACGAGCTGTCGCTCATCATCACCAACGTGCAGGGTCAACTCATCACCGGGATAGAATTGCAAAACGCCATTGGCACCGTACAACTGGATCTGTCACAGTTGGCGGCCGCCCCGTATTTCGTCGCCTTCCGGGTGGACGGGAAATTGAGCAAGGGAGTGAAGGTGGTGAAAGGGTGGTAAAATACTGGACGGATTTAATATTCAATGTCAGATTTGTCCAAAGGAAGGAAAATATCCTGCGCTTCCTCACTCAGCCCCTCTTTTCCAAAAACATCGCCACGCCTAACTCTATCCCCAAGTGTGCGAACCGCTTCTCATAAGACCCCGTCAACTCAGCCGTTCCGTGAAAGACGTACTCTTTTGCCACGATGGGCTTTTGGAAAGAATAACTGCCCGACACCCCCGCGAAAGCAACGAATTGCCGCCCTAATCTTTGGTTCACCTGAAATGATACTTCCGGCGCCACGATGATTTCCCGGTTTGGGTTGATGGCGGCATTCTCCGTGAGTACCTCGAACCATTCCTGACCATCGAAGATGGGAAAGCCGGACAAATAGGAATCAATGGGTGGAAAATACACCAGCCCGATGCCGGCGCCCACCGAGTAATACAGCCTTTTCTCTGGCTGGAAATAATAGCGCCCGCCGGAATTCAGGCCAATATATCCCGCCCCAGTGCTATAAAACTTACCAATGAAGCCGTGATAGACCGGCAAGTAGCCATCGGCCACGGTGAGTTTGTGGCTAAAGGGATAGGCGCCACCCGACAGCCCCGCATAAATGCCGAAGTGCTCGTTCAACAACCTGTCGTATTGAAGCATGCCTTCTACACCGGGCACAATAGACGAACCGATGTCAGCGCCACTGTCCGCCGGAAAGTTGCGGACGATGGAAAGCCGCGGCGTGCGGAGGATTTGAACACTCAGGCTCAGGGATTGCCGGTTGGTGAATTCACTCTTTTGCCGCTCCGGCCTCACCGGCTCTGGCAGTTGGGAGTTCATCAAAAAAGCAACACCCGTGCTCAGGCCAAGATGGGCGTATTGTTTTTCAAAAACGCCGGTCAGTGCCTCGTTTTGGCCGGTGATGGTGTATTCGGCACTGATGGGTTTGGCCCGCGACCATGCGCCCTGCACGCCGATGTGCAGCAGCCATTGGCGGCCCAGCAATTGGTTGAAGCGCAGCGAGACTTCGGGTGCCGGGAAAGGCTTTGCCGCGTGGGTGTTGATGGAGGCGGTGTAATTGTGGTAGCCCGTCGTCACATCGGTCACGGGGGTGAACCAGACCCAACTCAACCCCGCTCCGGCGGCGAGGTGGCTCCGGGTGCCAAACCCGAAATGGTATTGCAGGCCACCGTGAAAGCCCGTGTACAGGCCGTAGTCTTCGGCCGGGAAGCTCCGGTTGTCGGTGTCATAGTTGCTGCCGGTAAATTCTTTCGAGG
>SCUG01000151.1 GCA_004297645.1 Saprospiraceae bacterium
TTTTTTCGGCGGCTTCGCCGCCGAAAAAACACACCCTTGTTCTTTTTGAGGCCGCCGGAGGCGGCCTCAAAAAGAACATCTTATTTCGAACACGTTACTTAACTGCAAACCACAAAATATGAAACTTCACCGTCCTCTCGTCCTCGGCGTAGCCGATGCACTGCGGGAGATTTTTCAGGAAAATAAATACACCGGCAAGGTCATCGAGCGCCTGCTCAAATCCAACACGAAGTGGGGCAGCCGCGACCGCACTTTCGTGGCGGAGAACGTGTACGACATGGTGCGTTGGTGGAGGTTGTTGCTGGCGGTGGACGGGAGACAGTGGGCGGGAGACGGTGGGCGGGAGACATCTGGCTGCTTTGACGAAAAGAGCCTGTTCCGGCTCATTGGCGTGAATTTGATTTTGAAAAAAGTGGAACTTCCCGATTGGGAAGAATTCGAGGGGCTGGACCCGAAAGAAATTTTTGAAAAGAGAAAATCCCTCGAAACCGGGCGGGCTGTCATCCAGTCCATCCCCGATTGGCTCGACGAAACGGCGGCTGCCGGATTGGGCGCCGCGTGGGATGCTGAGATTTCGGCCCTCAACGAAACGGCACCTGTGGTTTTGCGAACCAATACGCTGAAAATCACAAAAGAAGAATTGCAAAAACAGCTCGCCGAAGCGGGTTGGGAGTCTGCTGAAATTGAGCTTGCTCCCGATGCCCTCGTCCTCGCCGGGCGCGGCAACATTTTCCAGTCGCCGCTTTTCAAAAAAGGCCTTTTCGAGGTGCAGGATGCCGGCTCGCAGTGCATCGCACCGTTCGTAATGGCTGAGCCTGGGATGCGCGTGATAGATGCCTGCGCCGGTGCCGGTGGCAAGGCCCTCCATCTCGCTACCCTGATGCAAAACAAAGGCAGCATCATCGCCCTCGACACCGAAACCTGGAAACTGAAAGAACTGCATCGCAGGGCAAGCCGCAACGGTATAGACATCGTGCAGGGCCGCCCCATCGTCTCCACCAAAGTCATCAAACGGCTGCGCAATTCTGCCGGCCGGCTGCTGCTCGACGTGCCATGTTCCGGCCTCGGCGTGCTGCGCCGCAACCCCGACGCCAAATGGAAGCTCTCACCGGAATTCCTCGAACAAGTGCGCACGACGCAGGCTTTTATTCTCCAGCGGTATAGCACTATGCTGAAACCCGGTGGAAGCATGGTTTACGCCACGTGCAGTATTCTGCCTTCGGAAAACGAGCGCCAGGTAGAGACATTCCTGCGCAATAACACCAACTTCAAATTAGTGGAAGAACGGAAAATATCACCTGCCAGGGATGGCTTCGATGGCTTTTACATGGCAAGGCTTGAGAGGGCGGTATGAGGTCATCGCAGCCATAGGTGCGGGACTTCATTTGCTCATTGTTCATTGCTCATTGTCCAATGTGTCAAGGTATTTTTTTATAAATTCTTCCACCTTTTTGCGGCGGTATTGCATGATGAAGCGAGGGTGGGAGAGTGGCACCACTTTTTCAAAAAATCCTTCTTTTTCGTTGAGGTTCGAGAGGTATTTGAAGTTTTTGCCTTCGCCGAGGCAAAAGCAAATTTCCCGGCTCATACCCAGTTCGAGCATGTTTTTCAGGTGAAAAACGGCAAAGGGCGTCATGGCTTCCTGCAAAGAGCGCTCGTCGTAATAGTTGTAGTTTTTGCCATCTCTTACGAAGCCGAACGGCACCACGGAGTTGATAAAAAACCTGCGGTAGAATGCAGTCACCCCGCCGTAGGCATGCACTACTTTGTACACAAATTGGGCGGAGAGTTCTTCCCTTTTTTGGAAACTATTTTTGATGCTGCACTCCCGCTCTAAGTGGGCAGGGTCGGTGAAGGCCACGTTGGTGATGCCCGCCCCAAACCGGCCGGGGTTAATGCCGAGAATAAGAATACGGGTGGCATCGTCGTTGTAATATTTTTGCAAAAAAGCCGAAAAAACGCGGGCTGATTCAGGCTCGTCTTTCAGTGGCAGCAACCACGTTACGCCTTCCGGCACAGGGGGCAGCGAACGCATGAGCGCGGCAAAATGTGCTTCTAACCGATGGGCAAAAGTGGGCATGGCAGCTATGGGTCTGATTCTTTCTTCCAGCCCCGAAAGAAAGAAAAACCGAAATGTTTTGCAAATCGAAACATACAGCCCTGCTCCCCCGTACTTTAAAATTCAGGAAGGTGTTCGTTTGCAAATCTGCCCCGATTGCGCTTTCTTTGTCACGCAAACAGCTCCCGAAGATGATGGAATTCTAAGGAAAACATTCCCCCTGCCTACTATGTGAGCCACTACACATGACACCTCCCTAACCCGTTTTTATTATTCTGATAAATTGACGTTTGGATGCGCCTCGCCTTTGTTTTGGGGCGGCGGCTGTACCTGACGTGCTAATTAATCCCACCGATGAACATTATAAAAAACACGCCATCTGCTCAGGCACTAAATGGCATCAGGACACGGCTAAACAGGGCATGCAGCACTATTCTCCACTACAGCAGTTTGTTAAAACTGCCATTTACCCGGCGCCCAATAGTAAACTGGCGGCAACAAACCGCTGGATTTTTTCTCCCACTGCGTTTGGGCGCCAGAACGGTTTATGGCATGTTCGCCCTGGCGGTTTTTTCCACCACCCTCATTTCGTGGTTTTGCGTGCAGGTATTCAAAGTGAATCATGCCGCGTTGCATCAGCCGGAGCCTGAAGTATCTGAAAGTCTGCCGGATTTTGCTAAATTGGAATCCCTTTTTGACCAAGCCTATCAGCCTTTTCGCAGTGCGAAAATCTCCCAACATGCCGTAGCGCTGCGTAAAGAAACTGTGAATTGGATTGGTGTTTTGCAAGACTTGGAAGACCGGGAATTGCCCAACAGGCTGGTCGTCAAAAAATACCACAACCTCTGCATCGCTGCCTCCATCCTGAGTGCCATAGGGAAAGAGCCAGGCAAACAGCGCCAATGGTCGGGGCTGGCCATTGGCTATGGGCGGCAGGCTGCCCGGCTACAGAAGGCCCGGCAGTTGGCGGCGGCGGCAGGTGACGATGCCAGCCGGGAACTCCGCGAAGACATTAACATCCGCATTCTATTGGCTATGGCCCTCAACTATTACCAACGCGGCGACGTCAGCGTGAACGACCTGAAATTGCAATACATTCAAATCAACAAAGACTATCTTTTCAGGAGTGGTTTTTGCCATTATGAAATATTACGGGCACTCGACGACGATGAAATAATAGAGCTGCCCGGCTATCATTCGCTTAAGAATACCTGATTTCCATTCGATAAACACAAATACGCAAGGCGCTGGGGTCGAGTACCCGGCGCCTTTCTTCGTTTTTGGGGCGTACTTCCATGAATGCCCTTTAATCATCGACAGGGCAAACGCATCAAAATTTTTGGGGACCTCGGAGATGTCCAACGTTGGTAGAATGTCCGATTCCACGTTCATTTCGACCTCGGAGAGGTCGCATGTTACGTAAGGTGCGACCTCTCCGAGGTCGAAATCCAATTCATGTTGCCAATTTCTACCAACGTGCGGCCTCTCCGAGGTCGAAATTGATTTTAATGCGTTTGCCCTGG
>SCUG01000152.1 GCA_004297645.1 Saprospiraceae bacterium
CCGCCACGCCCATCCCCCGCACCCTCGCCATGACGCTCTACGGCGACCTCGACGTGTCCGTGATTGACGAACTGCCGCCGGGCCGCAAGCCCGTCACCACCGTCCACCGCACCGAAAACCACCGCCTGCGGGTATTCGGTTTTATGAAAGAAGAAATAGCGAAGGGCCGCCAGATTTACGTCGTCTATCCCCTCATCGAGGAGAGCGAAAAGCTGGATTTGAAAAACCTGATGGAAGGCTACGAGGCGCTCAGCCGGGAATTCCCGCTACCGCAATACCAACTCAGCATCGTCCACGGCCGCATGAAACCCAAAGACAAAGACTTTGAAATGCAGCGCTTCGTGAAAGGCCAGACGCACATCATGGTCGCCACCACTGTCATCGAAGTAGGGGTGAACGTGCCCAACGCCTCGGTCATGGTCATCGAAAATACGGAGCGCTTCGGCCTGTCGCAGTTGCACCAGTTGCGGGGCCGGGTAGGCCGGGGCGCCGACCAGAGCTTTTGCATCCTGCTCACCGATTTCAAACTGAGCGCCGAAGCCCGTGAGCGCATCAACACGATGGTTCGCACCGGCGACGGCTTCGAAATCGCCGAAGCCGACCTCCGCCTGCGTGGCCCCGGCAACATCGAAGGCACCCAGCAAAGCGGCCTGCTCGACCTCCACCTCGCCGACCTCGGCCGGGACGGGAAAATCCTGCAAACGGCCCGTGCCCTTGCCCAGCGAATTTTGGATAAAGACCCTGAACTGGCGCATCCGCTGAATGTGGCGCTAAGGGGGTATTTGGAGAAGGAGGGGAAGAAGAGGAGGGTGTGGGGGAGGATAAGTTGAGGGGCTTGACTATTTTTGTGAAAATTTTGAGTATGACAGATATTGCTTTGTATCAATCCATTTTGCAGAAACTTGGGCAGATAACTCCCCAAGACCTTTCCGTATTGGATGCTTATTTGACGAATTTGGTTAGCAAAGAAAAGCAGGCAAAGAAGAAGCCTCAAGCATTAAAATCACCTACATACTGGCTGGAGCAACTTGCCAAATCAGATGCCTTCGCTGGCATTGAAAACCCTGTAGAATGGCAGCGTCAGCTTCGCCAAGACCGCCAACTTTCAAGATAACTTATCATGCTGATTGACAGCAATATCATCATTATCGCTTCCAAGCTGACCAATATTGGTGTGTTGAATTATTTGAAAAAACGCGAGAAGGCACTGTGCGCTTCCATCGTTTCAAAAATTGAAGTTTTGGGCTACCACCAATTGAAACAGGTGGAAAAGGAGTTTTTGAACAATTTTTTCAACGCAATTCCCATCCTGCAACTTGATGCCGTTGTTGCTGAAAAGGCCATCGAATTGCGGCAGCGAAAACCCTTGTCGCTTGCCGATTCTATTTTGGCAGCTACTGCTCTTGTCAACAACTTGCCTCTCTTTACGGACAACATCAAGGATTATGCTGGAATAAAAGGCTTGAAGCTGATTTCCGTTGATGATGCCCTAAGCAGTAGTTAGTTTTTGGAGAAAGACCCGGAGAATTGGCGCATCCGCTGAATGTGGCGCTGCGGGCGTTTTTGGAGAAGGAGGCGAAGAAGAGGAAGGCGTGGGAGGATAAGTTGATCAGGTGGCTGGCTGATTGGCAATGCCCGACACTGCATACAACTTCCTGTTCAAAGACCCCATTGCCCAAGAACTTTCGAGAATCAACAACATGCGGTTCATCATTTTCAGCATTGAAAACCAAAACATCAAGTCATGGAAAAAGTAGCAAAATATAAAGCCATTGCCAAAGAAGTTCTTTCAGCGATAACCGACAGGAAAAACAGGTCGAGACGCCCGGCCGCCTACCAACTCATCGCAGACGAGGCCAATGGGAACTACCTCCTGCTCAGAAACGGCTGGCAGGGAGGTACGAGGTTATACGGCATCATCATACATGTGGATGTAAAGGAAGATGGTAAAGTCTGGCTTCAACAGGATGCCACCGACCTCGTTGTTGCTGATTTGCTGCTGGAAAAAGGCGTCGCAGCGGAAGACCTCGTCCTGGGCTTTTTAACACCAACCATGCGGGAAGATATGGCTGATGCCGCCGCATGATCTACTGTGCTTTCCCGAAAAATAGCAGGAATTACAGCACCCGCTGAACGTGCGGCTCCAAGAGCAGTTGGGACGGGAAGGAAAGGAAGCGGGTATGTGGGAGGATAAGTTGAGGGGCTTTAGCTTCTCAAGTCAGGCTTTTGCTAAACTTGAGGCAATTGGGGGAAAGGCGGCAGGTTGAGAAGAAAAATTCGGAAATCTGTATTTCGGACTATCTTTAGGAAAAATTGAACAGTAAACCATGAAGTTAAAAGTAATCATCCACGAGGCAGAAGAGGGCGGCTACTGGGCAGAGGTCCCTGCCATTCCCGGCTGCATGACGGAAGGGGAGACTTTCGATGAGTTGTTGCAAAACCTTTACGAAGCAGTGGAAGGATGTTTGTCGGTGGACATAGAAGAACCGGCCAAAGATGGGAAATCCAAAATCATCGAAATAGCTGTATGAAACAGGTTTCCGGCAAAGAATTCTGCCGTATTTTGGAGCGGCATGGATGGGAACTGAAGCGCATCAGTGGAAGCCATCACATCTATGCCAAGGTTGGTAGCATCGTGCGGCTTTCCGTGCCAGTTCATGGAAACAAAGCCTTGAATTGGGGCTTTTGAAGGCATTGTTGAAAGCGGCGGGGCTTGAGGATAGCGATTTGTGATATTGGGTTGGGAACGAGCAGTGCCGTTTTTGATTGGACAGACCTTGCGCCAGCGGGTTATTTTTTTAAAACTGGGCAAACTCACACAAACCCGACACGATGAACGAACTAAAATTTGACCCAAGAGGGTTTTTGTATCCACATCAAAAAATCAATTTGACATTGAATGCCTTTGAGGATATGTTCGTGAAAGGGTTTCCTCAAAGTGTTACCCGGCAGCGGCTATTTGAAAATTACCAGATTTACGTTCGAGACTTCAGACAACTGTTAACACCTGTTTTTTCGCAATGGATAAACGGCAGTTTTGTAACCAGGAAAACCAACCCAAGAGACATTGACATAGTTACGTTGATTGACTTTCAAACCGACTTGGAACATGAAAAAATCATTGCCGAAAGGTTCGTCAACAGGAAGGCCATTGAAGTTTATGGTGTAGATGCTTACACACTGACCGTATTCCCGGAAGCGCATCGCCAACATGTTCAAACCAAATCCGATTTGCTCTATTGGAATGATTGGTTTGGAAGGAGCTGGTCGAACAGGACGGGCAGTAGGCACCCCAAAGGCTATGTAGAAATCCAATTTCTTGAAAATTAATAACTTGCAAGATGAAAAAAATAGAAATAGCGGACAAAAGAATCATCAAGCTGGTGAACGTCCTCCAGCAGATAGAGGAAGTGGACCGCATGATTGAACTGCACAAGGCCGACGAGAGCAAGTCCATGCTGAACCAGTACCAGTACCGCCGGGAACGCTTCCTGGCCAAGCTGGGCGAACTGCTCGGTGAGTTCAAGGTGAAGCCTTCGGAGTTGGTGGGGGTGGCGGCGTGATGGGTAATTTCGCTTCCTCGAAAAAGGCCCGGAACTACAGCACCCGCTGAGTGTGATGATGCGTGAGCAGTTGGAGAAGGATACGAAAAGGGGGAGGCATTGGGGGAGGATTAGTTGAGGGGCGAGCTTCTCAAAAAACTAAATAGGAAAAGGGCGCAAAAGCAATTTGTCCCCCTGCTGGCCCATAGTCCTCCAATCAAAGCACGCCGTCGTTGGTTCCGGTCTCCGTTGTCGCAAGTATTCAGCGCAGCGTCACTTGCGACTGCCTATCTGATTTTCAAAACTATCGCCAGTGCATCTTCAATTTCGCTCATTTTCAAGGTGTCCACATTGCCAATTTTTCTGACCATTCTCAACTGTGAAAGTGACCTGACCTGAAAACAATCTGCCGCCGAGTCTTTTGTGAGATGATTGGTAGTATCGGGTTCCAGTTTCACCATCCAGTCAGCAATGGCATAGTTGGGTTTCCAGTCGGTTATCGGTACGATGATTTTCAAAGGCAGGATTCCCAAAGCATCGTCGTTGACATGACCGCAGGGCGGGTCTTCCTGATTTCCGCTCCGATAGCAGGGTCAAGATTGATGAGCCAGATTTCACTTCGTTTCATAAAGGTCGTCGCCGTCTAAGAGGGTGAAAGCTGTGAGTTCTTCATCATGTTGGTAATCTGCCAAGAGCAGTTCCGCAGCTTTGCGCCGCCTTTCATTCACCAGTTCCAACGACTCGTTAAAATCTTCCGACATCTCAAAAGTTGCCTTACTGAAACCCGCTTTGCGATTATTTTCAACCTTCGTGTCTTTTTTCAAAGCCTGCTCTTTTACTTCCCGGAGCATCAGTTCCATGAGCAGCAGCTTTTCTGCAAGCGGCAGGTGCTTGAACAGCTCTGCTAACTGTATGGCTTGTTTTGACATGTTCTTTGAATTTTGTGCAATTTAAGTCTTTCCATAGTTATCGCAAGTGTTCAGCGCAGCGTCACTTGCGATTCCGTTCCCGCCCCCGCTGGCCCATGGTCTTCCAATCAAAGAATGGCGTCGCTGGTTCCGGTCCCCTCGCTGGCCCATGGCCTTCCAATCAAAGAATGGCGTCGCTGGTACCTGTCTCCGTTGTCGCAAGTGTTCAACGCAGCGTCACCTGCAAATACCACGATTACTCACCTGCCCATTCTTCATAAAAATCCTTTGGGCTTTTGATTTTGATGCCCCGAAATTCTTCAAAGTTAAAATCATTGGTATTTCCCGTAACAATGGCATAGGCATTGGCAGCTACGGCTACTTCCAGTACCCGGTTATCCGGTTCGTCGCTTATGACGGCGATGACCTCGTTTGGTTCTACCGTTAGGGCTATTTCTTTCAGGGCTTTTATCAATTTTTTGGCTCTTTCGGGAAAGCCGGGAAATTTCTTTGCGAAACGCTCCCTGCCGGAAACTTCTTCATATTCTTTCAAAAGGAGAGGGGAAAGACAAATCAAGATTTCTCCGGTCAAAACAAGCTCGTTGATGATTTTGTACGGATAGCCAAACTGACCGATGATGGCAGAGATAAATACGTTTGTATCAATAACAACCCGGTTATTTTCCATGCCTGTAACTGCTGATTTCTTCGTCTATTTCCTCCTGTGTCATTTCCACCAAAGGCGTCTGCGATGCCAGCTTGTTGATTTCGTCAAGCAGCTCTTTGGCTTTAACGTATTTGTCGAAATATTCCACGTTGGAAATGAAGTCTAATGATTTCAGGAGTTCCATCAGGAGTTTTGCTTTCTCAGGCTGATTCAGTTTTATGACCAAGGTTTCCATATTCTTTGAATTTTCTGCAATTTAAGTCTTTCCTTAGTTATCGCAAGTGTTCAGCGCAGCGTCACTTGCGATTCCGTTCAGACAAACGGCAGACTTGCAAATGTTCCGCTTGAAACCGTTCAAGCAGCCGCTTCCATTTCCACTTGAAGCGAGTACCCCAGTTGATTCATCATCGCCTGGCAATCCTCCCACGTCAAGCCGAAATTGCGAACATCAGCAAGCCCCAACTTACCGAGTACCGTCATTAGCACATCCATGTCTTTTTCAGCGATATTCCCTTCCATTGTGACGGTTTCCGACCAGTCCACCAGCTTTTCAAGTGGGAGCTTGCGGTTCAGGTAGGCAAATATTTGTTGAGCTACGATTCTTTTTGTTACGACCATTTTCAGTCCATTTTTTTTAAACTGTTTCTCGTTTTGTTGTTGCTTTTTGAAATCCATCCGGGGAGCAAATTAATGAATTTTGGGTGAACAATGGACGCCGTTTTTCAATTTTGCTGCTCACCAGTTATCGCCAGTGTTAAACGAAGTGTCACTTGTGCCTCCTGCCAATCAACAATACTTTGTTTGAGGTACGACGGTGTTTTCCTACCTCTGAATAAAATTCTGAAAAATGGGAGCTACCATCCGCCATCAATTAATGAGAGAATTGGACAAAGCCAGCCCTGAGTTTTTGTGGCAACTGTTCCAATTTGTGCAGTTTCTGAAGCAAGCCGAACACAAGGCAAATACTTCAACGCACCCATTGCAGCGCTTCACCGGCTGCATGCCCGCACTGGAAGGCGATGCCTTTGCTGCCAGTTTGGAGAAGGAGTTCAACCAAATTGAAGGTGGGTGGTAGCAGCCATTCCCTTGGGCTGAAATTGGTCACGAAAGACAAGCACTTTGCCCAGATTGAGTTTTTGAATGTTGAGTTTTGGATTTAACATCCATCATGGAAAAAATAGCGCAATACAAAGCCATCGCCAAAGAAGTCCTTTCCACAATAACCGACCGCAAAAACAGGTCGAGGCGCCCGGCCACTTACCAACTTATCGCTGATGAGGCTGCTGGCACATGGTCTTTTTCCCCCCCTCCCGCCGTCGCTGGTTCAAGTCTTGCTCGCATCAAAACTCCCAACTGACCCCCGCCGTGTAACTCCTTCCCGGCATCCGGTACCGCTCCAGTTCTTCATATTGCGTATTGGTTAGATTGTCCAAAGCGAGGTAAAGCTGGACCTGTTCAATAGGCTGCCAACCTATTTTGGCGTTGAGCAAAAACGCTGCCCCAGGCTCGCTGCCGGGGTAGATGAAAACCTCTTTGATGGCGCTTCGATAACGGGCGGTAACGTTGCTCGTGAATTGACCGAAATATGCTGTAGCGCCCATACTCAATGTATGCTTCATTTTATACGCCAGGTTATCGTTCAGGCGGTCAGCGGAAACGTCACGGGCATTAAGGTAGGTATAGCCGAGATTGAAGCGGGCAACCTTTCCAATTTGGCGTTGGTAGGCTACTTCGAAACCCTGCATCACGGCTTCTTTCAGGTTGATGACCCGGTAGAGCAGTGGCTCAAATGGTTTCGAAAGTTGCTGAAAGGAAATCAAATCCCGGTATTTGTTGTAAAACAGCGCTACGTCAAAATTGCTCCGGTTTTTCAGGCTCCATTTCACCCCCACCTCGGCGGAAAGCACCAGTTTTTCGGATTTCAAATCGGGGTTCGGTTGAAAGGCCAACCCGCCGCCCTGCTCGAACTTGATGAAACGCTCGGCCATGGCAGGTGTACGGAAGGCTTGTGCCAGCAAAAAGCGCACACCGAGCGATTTTTCGGGTTGGTAAAGCATGGCCAACTTGGGGCTAAAATTAGTCTCGTGGAATTCGCTCAATATGCGGTAGTGGTCAACACGTGCGCCCAGCGTGGCGGTGATTTTTTGGTTAATGCTCCATTCGTCCTGCATATATGCGCCAATATTCAACGCATTATGGCAGCCATATAATACGGTATCCGGCAACCCAACCACATGGTCAATATTAAAATCGGTGCCGGCCAAAAAAGCATGGTGCTCATTGATGAACCAGTCCAATTGGTTGATATTGCCCAGCCGCTGCGCCATGAT
>SCUG01000015.1 GCA_004297645.1 Saprospiraceae bacterium
ACCCAGTTCAGGAGGGGCGCCCGCCGGGCCTCCTGCGTGACCTACATTTATAGCAACACCGTAACAAAAACCATCGTCACCAATTTCGACGACCCTGGTGCCATCGTCGGCGACGAGGACAACTGCGGCAGCTTCGACCCCGGCGTCATCGCCAGTGTTTCTGGACCAGAGGGTGGTTCTGGAGGTGCGATTTCATACCAGTGGCAGCAAAGCTGGGACAATGTGTATTGGTACGACATCGCCGGTGCTATTTTCGAGACTTACGACCCCAATACCATCACGCAAACCATGTATTTCCGCCGCGGCTCGCGCCGCCAGCCCTGTGGCGCTTTCGTGTACTCCAATACGGTGATAAAAATGGTCGTCAGAAATTTCAGCGACGGGGGTTTCCTGTCGGGTGATGAATCGGCCTGCGGCAACTTCGACCCGGCCACCATCATCAGCGAAGATCCAGCTTCGGGCGGCGAATACGGCTACCCGGCATACAACTGGCAGCAAAGCACGGACGGCTTCAACTGGACGGATATTCCCGGCGCCACGGCTATCACTTTTGACCCCGGCGCCATTAGCCAAACCACCCAATACCGGCGGCAGGCGCGCAGGTTGCCCTGTTCGGTTTGGGTCAATTCAAATGCCGTGACCAAGACTGTGTTGAGCATCCCAAATGCCCAAATGCTAACCTGGCCCACTGGCACCAACGGGCATATTTGTGAAAAGACAAGCTACGAATTTCAGGCCGCCAGTGCGGGTGCCAGCGCCAGCTATGCCTGGGATTTCGGGCCTTTTGCCACGCCGCAGACTTTCACCGGCGCAGGCCCGCACACCGTGTCGTTCGATGTGCCGCAGGATGCAGCTTTTACCACTGTTGATGTTCAGTTTACTGTCACCCAGAATGGTTGCCAGGACACAGACAGCCGCACATTCAGCATCCGGCCCGAAATAGTCGTGACAGACGTGACGACCTCGGACCCCACCTCTTGCACAGCAGCAAACGGTGAGATAATAGTAAGCGCTACTTACCCGCCGGGCACTTCCATAGAAGGCAGCATAGACGGTGGCACCACCTGGGTGGCCGCTCCTCTCACTATTACGGGGCTTTCAGCCGGCGTTTATGAAATCAGTTTGCGCTATGGGGCAAATGAATGCAAGCAAGTATGGGGCACGGCCATTCTCAACGAGGCTTTGAACCCCACCGCTACACTCACGCTTTCGGCCACCGAGACCTGCATAGGCACAGCCGTTACCATCGAGGCAACGCCATCCGGTGGCGGCACTCCCTCGCTCACCTGGGATTTCGGCGCCGGTGCCTCGCCGGCCTCGGCAAGTGGCAACGGCCCACATACCATCACATGCAGCACTGGCGGCAGTAAAAACATATCGCTGACCATTCTGAACGAAGGCTGTCAGGGATTTGCAGACACCACCTTGCTGGTTGTCGCAGATTTCACCTCCGGTGGTGCTATTCAGGGTGATGAAGACCTGTGCGAAAATCCCACCCCATCTGAAATCGCTTCCACTTCTGCGCCATCTGGCGGAATGGGCGGCACCATCGAATATCTGTGGGAAAAGCGTCAGAATGATGGGGCCGGAGGCTGGATGCCTTGGGCGGAGATACCGGGTGCCACAGCAGAAATTTATACGCCTGCTTCCATTTCCATCACCACCCAATACCGGCGCAAGGCCCGGCGGACACCGTGCAGCAGTTGGCAATATTCCAACACCGTTACTAAGAAATACCTCGGTGCGCCAATTGCCACCGACGACTATTTTGCCTCAGCTTGCCCAGGCTTTATGTACTTCGACAATGTATCCAACAACGACGCCAACCTCATCAATGCTGTTTATAGCGTGGTGACGCAGCCAACCAACGGCACCATAGATTTGGACGCCTTCGGCGAATTTATCTACACGCCGAATTCGGCCTTCTGCGGTTACGATTATTTTGTTTACAAAATCTGCAACGACGGTACCGGCTGCTGCGACGAGGCCACCGCGGCCATTGATTTGAATGACAAGGAAGCCCCTGTTTTGCAAAATATCCCCACCGATTTGACGGTTCACTGCGACGATGAAATCCCACTTCCACCTACCGTCAACGCTTGGGAAAACTGCCAATCGGTTTCTTTGGCGTTGAACGAAGTAGCCACCCTCGGCATAGATAGCTGCTCTCTTTACAGCTATCAACTGACGAGAATATGGACGACCGTGGATTATTGCGGCAACAGTGCATCTGACCAGCAGCTCATCACCATCCAAGATGTAACAGCCCCTGACATCTACCGGGTTTACACTTTACCCAATGGCAAAAAAATGATAGCCGGCGTGATGGAAAATGTCACCCAGCGGTGGAAGACCATCAGCTTCCCCATCCATTTTGCCTCGGCGCCAATCGTCCTGGCGCAGGTAGTTTCAAATAATGATAGCGCTGCCACGACCTACCGCTTGCGCAACGTATCCACTACGCAGTTTCAGGTGCGGCTACAAGAGGAGGAGGGCGCCGATGGCACCCACGCGGAAGAAAGCATCGCCTGGATAGCCATAGAAAAAGGCAGCAACACAGCAGGCTTGGCCTTTGAAACCGGAAGCAAGCTGGCGGGCAGCAGCAGTACGCCCATCAATTTCGTCCATAGTTACCCGGCGCCGGGATTCATTGGCAATGTGCAAACTTTTAACGAAAACAACCCGGCGGTTTTGCGGATTAGCTCGCTGACCGGCACCGCCGCGAACGTATTTTGCCAGGAAGAAACCTCGCTCGATCCCGAAACCAATCACGGGTTGGAAACCGTGTCATACTTAGTGCTCGGCGCAACGGGAGATATCAGAAGCCAAAACGGCGAGGTGTTTGGCGAAACAGGGAAGGTGAGTGTAAACGAAAACCTCCTCACCGTCAGCCTCAGTCACGTGTATCACAACCCCGTCGTGGTATTGGGCGGCCTCACCATGCACGACGGGCAGCCCGCCACTATACGCGTACAGAACGTGACGCCCACATCGTTTCAGGTTTTTATAAAAAACTGGGATTACCTCGGCGCCATTCATGCCGCCGAAGACCTGACTTACCTCGTCGTGGAAGGCTCCATCCCTTTTGACCAAACGGTGGAATGCAGCGCTATTCCGGATGCACCAAATTACGGTACCGAAATTTACACCGTGGATAACTGCGACAATTCCGTACCGCTGACCATCACAGACAGCCCTTTCAATTTCAATTGCTCTTCGGACACCACCTACACCCGCAATTTTTACGTACAAGACGAATGCGGCAACGTCACTTCGCTGACCCAAACGTTCATCCTCCGCGATACTACGCCGCCTACCTTCACCGTACCAGCCGATGTGGTTATCACCTGCCAGACCGACCGGCAAAACCTCGCCATTACCGGCGACGTGACAGATGAAGCCGACAATTGCGCCAACGGCCTGCAAGCCACTTTCACCGACAACCTCAACTACCTCAACGGCTGCTCAGGTTACGTGCTGCGCTTCTGGAACCTGTCGGATTATTGCAACAACACCACCTCTCAATCGCAACGCATCACCGTTTACAGTGACAATGACAACGACGGCGACGGCAAACCAGACGCCTTCGACCTCGACGACGACAACGACGGCATCCCCGACGTGGATGAGACTTCCGCTGACCGCGATGGAGACGGCATCCCTAATTACCTCGACCTCGACTGCGACAACGACGGCATCCCCGACATCATCGAGGCTGGCTTTCAAGATACCAATGGCGACGGCATTGCCGACTCCTTCGGCACACCCGATTGGGATGTGGACGGCGACGGCCTCGCCAATGAGTACGACGCTAACGACGCTGATACTTCCCTGCTCGCTTCCGACAACTACGATCCGCTGGCCTTCATGCACGACCGCGACGGCGATGGCGTCACCAATACCTGGGACACCGACTCCGACAACGATGGCGTGCCTGACCTCATAGAAGCCGGTGGGGTGGACATCAACGGCGACGGCGTCATCGAGTATCCCGTGCCCTCCAGCCCACTAACCATGTTAGATGCCGACAGCGACGGCTTTTCCGATTTTTATGACACCGACGACAATAGCAATTTCGGCATTGACTATGCGGAGCGAAGCCTCGTCGTGACCCTTGTCGCCGGCTACGCAGGTGGCAAGCCCGGCTATGCGCCCGATTTCGACAGCGACGGCGTGCCCGATTTTCTCGACCTCGACAGCGACAACGACGGCATCCCCGACCTCATCGAAAGTGGCGGTATTGACGCCAATGGCGATGGACGTGTGGACAGCCTCGAATTCGCCGATGTCAACAACACCGGCTTCCACGATGAGTACGAGGGCATGCCGCTCACCATCACCGATTTGGACGGCGCTACCGCCGACGGAAGGCCCGAAGACATAGATGCCAACGGCACCTCCTATGCCGACGACGCCGATCACGACGGCCAACCAAACCGCCGTGACCCCGACAGCGATGGCGATGGAATTTTCGATGTGCTGGAAACCGGCAACATGGCCTTCGATACCGATGCCGATGGCCACATCGACAACCCCTCAGATGCAAATCAGGATGGCTTTGCCGATGCCCTGCCGGGCAATTTTTTCACCGAAGGTGATGGCACTACGCCCGATGGCCGCCCGGAAGACGGCACAGACGCCGGCTCCAGTTTTTACGCATCTATTTACGCCGATGGCGCCTTCGGCGAACTCAATGGCCAACCCGACGTGGACGACGACGGCGATAACCTGCCGAACTTCCTCGACTCAGATAGCGACAACGACTTACTTTTAGATGAAACGGAAGATAAAAACAGAAATGGCGTCACTGACCCCGGCGAAACGGACTACCTCGACCGCGACTCCGACGACGACTTCATCATAGACGGCATCGAGGATATGAACCGCAACGGCCATTACGACGTGGGGCCTGAAACCGACCCCCTCAACCCCGACACCGACGGCGATACCCTTATGGACGGAGAGGAAGATGCCAACCAGGATGGCGACGTTGACGAGCCGGAAGAATCGGACCCGCGCGACCCGTGCGACCCCTTCCTTAGCGATAATTGCATCGGCGTCGTTTTGGAACTCAAAGTGAAACTCAATGGGGCGATGATGGACAACGGTGGCAACACCCTCATGCGCGACGACCTCCGGGCCAAGGGATTGCTGCCCACCACCGAGCCGTATTCTGCCATCCCATATTTCAAGCATTTCGGCGGCGGTGGCGGTGAAACAGTGGACCCGGCGATTTTCGACGTCACCGGGCCAGATGCCATTGTGGATTGGGTGTTCGTCGAATTGCACGACGCCATCAATCCGAGCCAGCCGGTGGCAACACAATCAGCGCTCGTGCAGCGCGACGGCGACGTTGTGAGCGCGAACGGCCTTCCGCAGATACGCTTCAACTCGGTGCTGAGCGAATACTATTACGTCATCGTGCGCCACCGCAACCACCTCGGCGTGAGCACACGCGACCCGCTGCTCCTCTCCCCCACTCCGACGGCCATTGACTTTTCCAGCCAATCCACACAGGTCTTTGGTTCCAGCGCCCGCATTCACCTCAACAATGGTGACATGGCCCTGTGGGCCGGGGAAATGAACGGCGACCGGAAGATTATTTACCAGGGGCCATTCAACGACGTGTTCACCATGTTCTTTTCGGTGATGACCCATGCCGGAAACCAGCAAAACCTGGCGAACTTTATCAGCCCCGGTTATTCAGTTTTCGATGTAAACATGGATGGCAATACCATCTACCAGGGGCCAAACAACGACCGGAGCAAACTACTGTTTTACACCATACTGATGTCGCCTGAAAACTCGGTACTGCTGGCCAACTTCATCGTGCTGGAAAAACTGCCGTAAGGAACAAGGAAAATATTAGGTTCGGATTTTGAATAACGCGCCCCGCTGCAAAGCGGAGTGCGTTTTCTTTTTCAGGCAATGCGGCTGTCACCGGCTTGGCGGCAAGTAATTGAGCACCTCGAAAACATTTTCAAAAGCACCGCAATAAGTGGATTCACTGACGGCGTAAACAAGAATAATTTTCATTTCAAGGTCATCATTACCGGGCTGATAGTCTGTGAAAAGTCTTGCCTGGAAAACTTGGAAATGGGCAGCAAAAGGATTCCAGCCTATGGCGATACATAAGTCTGGCTTTTCAACCAAGGGGTAAGGGTACAGCAAAAAAAAGTTATAATCGGTAAGAGAGGGCACTATACCGGGCCAGTTCAAAAAATGACCGGTTGCAAGCCTTGCTTTCCTTTGGCCACAGGCCAGAAATGCCTGGAGCAATCTCAGCTTTTCGAATACTTCATCAAACACCCAGTCGCTTTTTTCGAGCCTGTCCCAGGGCAGCCATTCCTGCGTTTTTATCCTGAAGAATTCCAGTCCGCCGGGCCGCAGCTTGTACTCGAACATGGGCGTGTCTTTGGGTATAAACCCAGGATAATAAAAGCTGAGGCCCTGCTGCATGGCATATTCTATCTCGGCGAGCATGGTGTGCATGCCGGGACTGTACTTTGCGTAAGCAGGGTCGTAAGCAGCTTCCAGCGATGCGAGGCTGGCCGCCCCCCGGTCGAAGACGCTGAAACCAACCAGCCGGCTGCCGTCATAAACAGCTACCTCCCACGACTGGAAACCGGCCGGATTTTGCTCTTTAAACAAGTGAGATTCGAGGGTTGACACAAAGCGCCAATGATGGATATTCTTTTTAAAAACCTGCCAGATATTTTCCTTTTCTTCCGAAGGCTGGAATGGCCGGATGCGGGTTTGAAAAATCCGGCCGTTGCGCCGCATTACTTTGCGAAACCGTTTTTTAAAAGTGAAATCACGGAGCGGCAACCGCAGCATCAGCGAAGCGCGCCAGCCACCCTCCACAGAGTGCACCAACGTAGTGCAAAGGTTGACGTCGCTGCGCGACCAACCGTTTTCCAGTAGGGCGTCCACCTCCGTTGGCGCCAAACCGGACACCGGAAACCGGGCATAGAATACCGGGGTTTGAAACATTTTTAAATCGTTTTGCATAATTGACGGAAGTATCAGAATCGCCAGCCGTTTATTATTCGTGCCGCAATGTTATCAAACAAGCTCTAAACTCGACTTTAGCCAAAACGCACAATCTCTTTGTCAGTAGATTTAAAGGTTGTCATTTGGCGGGTTTAAGATTTTTGGGGACCAACCAATAAAGTGTGGTTGATGTCAAGCTCCCCCC
>SCUG01000016.1 GCA_004297645.1 Saprospiraceae bacterium
GGGTGCTGGTGTCCAAGTGGTAAAAAGCGACGGTCAGAGGTGAAGTTTTCCGAAATCTTCGGGATTTGGGAAAACTGCTGCTCAGCAAACCGTTGTCGCAACTATGTTTCCTCAAATTTCGTCCTAAAATAGCTTTACGCAAAAAAAAGTAGTAGTGTCAAGGTACACTTCGCTAAACTTGACACTACTTCGGTGGGAACACTTGCGAAAACGGGGGCTGAAAAGGCGGCAGTGATTTACGTTTCATTCTTTGTGCCTTTCATTCGATAATTTTCACATCAAACATCCCGTTCCAAAACTTCACCTTGTCAGGATTCGCCGGGTCTATTTTTTCTTTGTATGCACCAGTAAGGTCAATAACGAATGTGGCGGTGAATTTCCCCCTGATTATTCGCTCTAAAGTGTCGATGTAAGTGACCTCTACAAAGTTATCCGTTGCATTCAGGTCAAGGTTATAATAGTCTCCAAGAACATCTCCGTCATCAATTATATTACCGTAACTCGCTAACACAAGCCCGTCATTTGGTGATATTGTTTTGGATAGGTTGTATTTACCTATTTTCTTTGGAACTTCTTGAAAGCTCAAGATTTCACGGAGGAAGCCTTCTTCCGAATAAGTCTGAGCAATAACAGATACAGTACCTTCTGACCAATCTTCTTCTTGTCCATAGGCAGATGCCGTCCAATTTTCAGTAGCCTTTACAGCCGTAGCCTTGCCATAAGTCATAGGTCCAGGCTGATAAATTGGGATAGGGAAGCCAGTATCTTCCTTTTTACATGATATTACAATGGCTATGAAGGAAATTAAGATGATAAACTTTCTCATTTTTTTTGGATTAACTCTGCGTATCCATGCCAATGTATGACATGGATACGCAGAGACACCGCATTCGCTTTGATGGAATGCGGTGTATTATTTTACCAGGATAAATTTTTGAAGGTAAAAGCCATTTTCATTAGGAATTTTGCAGAGGTACATGCCGGCAGGCAATTCGGACAAGTCCGTTTCCAAAATAGGTTGAGACGCGTCAACCGCAAATTTCTTAAGCGGTGTGCCCTGCAAATCACACACGATTACTTCTGCATTTTCCCCACATCCGCGAGGAACCATGATTTGCAAGCGCCCGGAAGCAGGGTTTGGAAATAGGGCAGGGCCCAGAGCGGGAATTGAAGAAGGCAACTTGTCATCTTCGGCTAACTCGTATGAGTGGTCTTGAGCGCCGGGCATTTTCATCTGTTGGGGGCAGTCGAAAGTGTGAATCAACTTGTTGGCAACAGCCACCGTTCCGTCAGCGGCAGTCACCCTCACAATCAACCAAAATTGACTGAACTGAAAAAGGAAAGGGAAATTGTCAACTGAAAAAGTTGGGTCGCCGGCAAGCGAAGGGTCGGAAAATGGAAAACCTGAAGTTGCCGGCGATAAGCTCCACCGCCATTCATAAGAATAAGGCGGTTGCCCTGGAAAACCGGCGACCGGCTCAAACACCACTGCGTTCAAAACATATCCATCTCCCTGGCAGACATGATCGAGCCCTGTAATCATGGTTGTCAGTTCCTGCGTCGGGTAATAATTTGAAATGAGACATCCCGTGTTTCTTATTTTCTTGGAATTGTCGTTCTCGCCGTTGACCATGTCGTTTTCATCCGTGCCGGTTGGAGTGCCGTTAAATTGAACATTTGGGTTTGAATAGTGAAGAATTCTTTCCAAGCCTGCTGCTTGCTGATTTCCAAAAAGGCGAGCCAGGATTGTTCTCCTTTCGGCGCCTATTCCATCAATAAATCGCCAGGCGTGCGCACAGGGGTCAATACCAGCTTCGCAATTGTTGCAGGGGACGTTTGCACTACGGTTGTGGTCAGCTCCAAAATTGTGCGCAAGCTCATGGGCAAGGGTCCACCGTGGCATTATCATGCTTGGCGCTTCCACAATGGAAAAGGCGCAATCGAAACAGGGACCAAAGTTGGCTATGCCTGCAATACCAGCATATCTGTCATCGGTGAGCATAACTACCAAGTCTGCCCGACGGTCTGCTCGCAGTTGTTGAATGCCAGGGCTACTGGCAAGAGTGTCCAAATCATGGATAGGGTCGTTTGTCAAGGTGAACCAATCAACGAACTCCCAAGTCCGTGTTATCTGCTTGTTCGTAACCTGGCTATTCTGGAAGGCAAAGTTGGTGGAAGCAACTCCAAGCTCGGCTGCTATAACGGCAGCAAAAGGATTTCCCAAGGATATGAAGAAGTTTTGAGCCTCCTGCGTGACAATCACCAGGACGGCGATATTGGCAGGGCAGGTATTGTTGTCTTCCTCGCAGTAGTTAAGAGTCTCATTTGTTCCTTCGTAGGGGCTGCAATCGTTTACCTCGTACTCGCTCGATTGGTATTCAATGAAAATGTTCTTGCCATCATTGATGGGAATTGACGTGAAGAAGCGATTGCCAGCTTGCACGTAAGCTCCTTTGCCTTCCGGCCGGGAAACCAAAATCAGAAAGCCATTTTGGTTGGTGAGGTTTCCCGACCAAGTGTAGTTGGTTTCGCTCTCATAGTTTACCAATGTACCTTTTGAAATGTAATTAGTCGTGTCGCCAGGGATTTTGAATCCCAAAAAGCCATCTTGTTCTTCTTGTTCCAGGTTGCCGAATTGGGCAAACGTAGTTTCTTTGACATAATCCAAAGCGTCCAGTTCCTGAACTCTTTGAATTTGGGTGGAGGTCAAATTCAGCGTTTCCATGGATAAGGTTTGGAAAAACCCATTACCCTGCGCAGCAAGGAAGCCCGAACCAAAAAAGCTGAAGAGTGACGCGAGAATGGTTAAAAACCAGGAGCGGGGGGGGGAAATAAAGGCTCTTTTCATAAGAATTAGAAATTTGATAGTGATTTGGGTTTTGTCTTGTCTGATTGAAGGCAAATTTATTTAATTATCCCTGTTGTCACAAAGATGTTTCCTTTAATCTCATCCTAACCTGGCAGAGCCAGAACCAAATGGGTCAGATGGGTGAGTCCCCTGAGCTCGACTTTAGCCATTTGAGCAACCCCGGTTATCAACAAACAAAAGTGCCGGGTTAGCGAGGGTTTTATACTGTCGAGCGTTAGGTTTTGTCCATCCCGGGTATTTGGCGCTGGCTTCGCTGGCTTAGGGGTTTGGGGGCGAAGCCCCCAATATCCCCTCCCCCCGGCACCGCCGGAGGCGGC
>SCUG01000153.1 GCA_004297645.1 Saprospiraceae bacterium
GATAAAGATCGTTTGCATCCACCTCATTACCTGCTAATTTTAGAGAAAAAGCTCGCAAAGAGGGGCTGACAGTGTCAAGGAGATTATGAATATTAGATTCCATGTGGGCGATTTTTACAAGCTAAATGAATTGTAATTATTTTTGACAAATGTAATGCGGCGAATTCGTTAATGCAAATAGCTTTTCCAATTTAGACGCAATCTTGACATTTTTAATGCTTTATTAACACATAAACACCTTGTCTAAACTTTTGCATTGTCAATGACGTTTTCAGGAAAACCCAAAAATGACGACCGGCTTTCCGAAAGTGAATATAATATCTACCAAGATGCCACTATCATAGAAATTTGACCAACAATTACTCAGTATGTCAATGAACATCGACAACGACGATTTCAATTTCTTCTTACGAGATAACCTGCGTGCCTTGCGTAAGCGAATGAACTGGAGCCAAGCCGAACTGGCTGTTAAGATAGGCCTCAATCGCGGCAATATTGCCTCCTATGAAAACGGGACTGCCGAGCCAAAGATTTGCAATCTGATGAAGCTCGCCAGCCTTTTCAAAATCTCCGTTTTCGACCTCACGCACAGCAATCTGAAGGAGGACGGAATATATCAATTGGCAGCCAACGGTAGTGCCAATGGACACGCAATACTACAAGGCACTTCACTCGAACATTACGAAAAAGAAGCCGATGATTTTGGGAGCGCTATCAAAGGCCTTCAATGCTTGTCCCGGCTAAAAATGAAAGACTTTGAAAAATTGCCAGATGAGGTGCAGTCCATTAAAGATTATTTTGAGCAACTCCACAGTGTATCGCAACATCTGCTAAAGTCCCACCTCGAACTGATTTCATTGGTAAAAAGTAAGTGCACAGACCATTAAGTTTTACTGAAAAATGAAGTAGTGCCCCAGCCGTTCCCAATCGCTTTCTACAAAGGCAGCCTTGATGCCTTTAAGGTTTTCCATTGATTCAAAATTGCCATGTTGCTTTCGGTAATTGAAAAGTACCGTTGCCTGAAAATTGCTCAGATAGGGGTGCATTTTCAGTTCCTCAAGTGTGGCTGTATTGACATTTATTTTTCGAAAAACAGGGGACAGTTTAAGGTAGGGCTTTATCTGCTGGAAGGTGCTGTCGGGCAGCCCGAATGTTTCGGCTACCTGGTCGATGGCATAAAAGCCACCGAGCTTGTCCCGGAAGTTAGTAATGCGTTTTGAAAAGCCCGGCCCAATGCCCCTCAGCAGTTGCCATTCTTCGGGCGTGGAGCTATTGATGTCGATTTCCGGCTGGGGCAGCGGACCTTTAGCGGGGTAAACGTTCCCGCCAGTTTTATCAAATATGGCCGCTTTTGCCGGTTCTTGCGAACTGTTGTTCGGGGTTGATTTTGGTAGGTTCCACTCCGGCCTTGGCTGCCCAACAATACGAATCCACGGCTCCAACAGTGCATATTCTTCTTCCCTTAGCCCATAAATCTTTTTCAAATCTTCCTTTTTGCGAAACTTGCCGCCTTTCTCGCGATAGTTCAAGATAATTTGAGCCATGCGAGGTGACAAGCCCAATTGCACAAATTCACCTTTCGTAGCCAAATTGGGGTCAAAAGTAAAATACGAAACTTCCCTTGTTACTGGTGCATTTCTGCTCGCAGGTATTTCGGCTCCGTATTCAGGTGCTTGTTTAGCCGGTGGCAACATATTCTGAAAAGCAGAAAAATCTATATCTTCATCAGGCGGGAAAATCAGATGGTAAAAAGAGGGAAGTGCGAAAAGCAGCAGGCAGATGACAATCAAGACAAGGGCACCAATTCGTTCGCCGCGAGTATAGTAGAAAAACTCTTTTAAAGGTGAGATTCTCATTGGCTTCTGATTTTGTTCCAGCTAATTTCAGGTATAGGAGAACCTATTGTCAAATATTGATTTCAGTCATAAATACTGGATCTCCAAAATAAAAGGGAGGGGTCACGAGGCATAAGGCGCGGCCATCAGTACCGAAAGATGAGAAACACAGCCGGCCGCTTGTGCAATTGCGGTAAAGGTGCCCCGGCCCATCTGGCAACAGTTTTGGTGACAACGTACTGGGTGGGTAGCGTTAAATCCACTGCGATGCAAAATAGTGTATCGAGCGAAAGAACGGACAAAGCCTGTTCCACGAGTTTGGTGTTTCGGTAAGGCGTTTCGATAAAAATCTGCGTTTGGCTATGTTTGGCTGAAAGCTGTTCAAGCCTTTTCAAGTCTTTCGCCAATTGGGCAGGTTTAGCAGACAAATAACCGTTAAAGCAAAACTGCTGGCCATTCATCCCCGAAGCCATCAGCGCCAACAATATGGACGACGGCCCCACCATGGGAACCACTTCCACTCCTTTGGAATGCGCTAGCTCGACAAGTGCGGCACCGGGGTCAGCTACGCCTGGGCACCCGGCTTCCGTTAGCAACCCCAGGTCGTGCCCTTCCAACAACGGCTGCAACAACATGGGGATGTCAGGTGGAGTCGTATGCTCGTTCAATTCTTGAATGATGAAGGCATTGATGGGCTTCGGAGGGTTTGTAGTTTTGATAAACCGGCGTGCTGTT
>SCUG01000154.1 GCA_004297645.1 Saprospiraceae bacterium
ATGACATTAGTCAATTGAACCGGCCTTTTGCCGACGTTTATTTACCTTGCCTTCCTGTCGGAAATGCGCATTTTTGCGCCGGCATGCCCTGCCTTTTTACCAAATTACAACTGATAATTTCGACCGTGAAATCGTCTGCATTCGTGGCGTTCATGGCGCCGGGGCGTGACCAATTTCTCACGCCACTCCACCACAAAGGCAACGTTGAAAATTAGTACCGCAAATCAATCTCGTGCGCTCAGTTAGCGCTTGTTTCTAAATTCAAAAACTTTACGGATGAAAAAATTACTGTTACTCCCAGCACTATTTATTCTGGCTTTTTCAGGGGCCTTGCAGGCCCAAAACGACGGCAGCCTTCCCTCGGCCACCTTTGCCCAAAGCCAGCAAAAAGCCAAAGCTCTTTTGGCCACCCTTACGCTCGATGACAAGGTAGGCGAGATGACCCAATACGCCATAGATATGCTTTGCGAGGGCCAGCCATACAACGTGAAAGAACCTTTAGCATTAGACAAGGTGAAAATGCAAAAACTGCTCGTGGACCTGCGCGTAGGTTCAATTTTAAATGTGGCTGGGCATGCATTCACCCTCGAACAATGGGAGCACATCATCCCCGCCATTCAGGCATTTGCCCGGCAAAAAGCTTCTGGTATTCCCGTGCTGTACGGCATTGACGCCATCCACGGGGCCAACTACACGGCAGGCTCCACGCTGTTTCCGCAGGAAATTTCCCTCGCCGCCACCTGGAACCCAGTACTCGCTCAGAAAATGGGCGAGGTGACCGCTTATGAGGCAAGGGCCTCCGGCCTGCCCTGGAACTTTTCGCCCGTGCTCGACATGGGGCGCGACCCCCGGTGGCCAAGGTTTTGGGAAACCCTCGGCGAAGACGTGTTCCTCGCCAGCCGCATGGGCGAATCCATCGTAAAAGGCTATCAGGGCAGCGGCCTTTCCAATCGCAACACCGTCGCCGCCTGTTTGAAACACTTTCTCGGTTATTCGTTCCCGCTTACTGGCAAAGACCGCACCCAGGCCTGGATTCCGGAACGGCAGCTCAGAGAGTATTTCGTGCCAACCTTCCAGGCTGCCGTCAACGCCGGGGCACTCACCGTCATGATAAATTCCGGCGAAATCAACGGCGTCCCCGTCCATTGCAACCCGGCGATACTCAAAGATTTGCTGCGCGATGAAATGGGCTTCAAAGGGCTGGCCGTCACCGATTGGGAGGACATCAGCTACCTCTACACCCGCCACTTCGTGGCCAAAGATTACAAAGACGCCATCAGGCTGGCCATCAACGCCGGCATTGACATGGCGATGGTGCCCACCGATATCCGGTTCCCGGTTTTGCTAAAGGAACTGGTGGAAGAGGGCGAAATCCCCATGAGCCGCATTGACGAGGCTGTCACCCGCATCCTGACCGTGAAATACGAACTGGGACTGTTCGAGCATCCCTATTTTCCCTTCAATACCTACCCCGATTTTGGCTCTCCTGAGCACATCGAAGCTGCTTTTGGCGCAGCCAAAGAAGCGATGGTGTTGTTGAAAAACGATGGTGTTTTACCGCTGTCGAAGCAGGCCAATGTGCTCGTGACCGGGCCTACGGCCAATTCCATTCTGGCACTGAACAGCGGCTGGTCGCGCACCTGGCAGGGCAATGACTCCAAGTGGCACGAGACTAATAAAAAGACCATCCTCACTGCCATCGAGGACAAGCTCGGCAAGGAGCACGTGTCATACATCGAAGGCACTTCATTCGACAAAATCATAGATATTCAAAAGGCCGTGGAGGCGGCCAAAGGTAAAGATGCTGCCATCGTGTGCATCGGCGAGATGCCCTATTGCGAAACTCCCGGCAACATTGACGACCTCGGCTTGCCGCAGGCGCAGTTGGACTTGGTGGCGGCTATCGCAAAAACCGGCACGCCGGTCATCCTCGTATTGGTAGAGGGGCGGCCGCGCATCCTGAACACCATCGAGCCATTGGCAAATGCCGTCCTCGGAGCCTTCCTCCCTGGCAACGAAGGGGGCCGGGCTGCCGCCGAAGTGCTTTTCGGCGACTACAACCCGAATGGCAAACTACCGTTCACCTATCCCCGCTACGCCCACAGCCTGATGACCTATGACCACAAAGCCACCGACCTCAATTCGGGGACAGACCGGCCCCCTTCGTTGCCAGGGAGGAAGGCTCCGAGGACGGCATTTGCCAATGGCTCGATGGTGTTCAGGATGCGCGGCCGCCCCTCTACC
>SCUG01000017.1 GCA_004297645.1 Saprospiraceae bacterium
GAAAAATTACCCGCTGAATAATATTCTACAAATATTCGACCTCTCCGAGGCCGGTTGATAATAGTCAATTTTTTACAGGAAAGCCCTGTATTGTCCCCGAATAATCGGGGATAATAGATGCTTACCCACACAATTTCATAAAGAACCACAAGCACTATTGGCCCTCGTGCAGATTACACAGCTTCGCCGAAAAACTTCTCCGCCAGGGCCAGTTTCCGCAACAGCGAGCGCTTTTTCGTCTGGTGGTCCTGCATGCGGTCGAGGATGTTGCCGAGGGCTTTGGTGGCATCCACGATGTGGGGGCCTTTGTTGAGCATGATGCACTCGGCACGTTGGCCCATGGCAGCGTCGGTGACTTCGGCACGGGTGGGGAGGCCCTGTTTGGCCATGCCCTCCAGCACCTGCGTGGCCCAGATGACAGGCAGGTGAGCCGCTTCGCAAATCCAAAGAATTTCTTCTTGCAATTCGGCCAGCCGGCCGAAACCGCACTCGATGGCGAGGTCGCCGCGGGCTATCATCACGCCTACGAGGGGGGTCTGCATGGCAGTCAGCACCATGGCGGGCAGGTGCTCGAAGCCGCGGTTGGTTTCTATTTTCAACACGATGCCGGGCAAGTTGTGAGGCTTGTCATTTTGCAGCCCGCGCATCAGCCTGATGAGGGCTTCCACGTCGGAGGGGCGGTTGGCGAACGACAGGCCCACCATATCGGCATTGCCCACTGCAAATTCCAGGGCTTCAAAGTCCTCATCGGTCAGAGCGGTGAGGCGCAGGTCGCTGTCGGGCAGGTTGATGCCCTTTTCGGCGCGCAAGTGAGTGCCTGGGGCACCGGCATGAGTGATGCGTACAAGCACCTGTCCGGGTTCTTTGCCTTCAATGATGCCGCCTATTTTGCCATCGTCGAACCAGATAGGCTCGCCTTCTTTCACATCATCGAGCACATCGGGGATAGAGCAGCCGATGGTGGCGGGGTGGAAATTGTCATTTTCATCGAACCACGCGGCATGGCCGGGCTGGGCGCTGCGAGTGAGTATCAGTGGGTCGCCCGTGTGGAGCAAAATGGAGCCGGGCCTGCGGGGCATTTCCCCGGCGAGCCGTGCCACGGCATTCTTCAATTTTTCGCCTTTTCTTTTAAGTTCGAGCTTTAATCCGGGGGTGAAATAGATGGTCTTTTTGGCGGCGGCCCAACAGCCCAGCGGGTAAACTCCAGAGATGCGCATGCGGCGGTTTGAACCACGGGCATCCCTCAGGGTGATATGGTCTCCCTTTTTGCATTGTGCAAACCAGCCGCCTGGCACAGGCAGAATGGCATCGGCGCCGGCGGGAGGAGCGGGTTGTGTGCCTTCGGGGTACAACCAAATTTGAGAGGACTTCAGCACCTCGCCGAGGTCGTTTCTTCCGGGCCGCACTTTGAGGGCAGGAGGGCCATCGGGCAGGGGGCCGGTGCGTAGTTTAGGCCCGGCCAGGTCCATCAGTATTTTGCAGGTGTGGCCGGTGGTGGCCTCCGCCTTGCGGATGTTGGCGATGATGCCTTCCCATACGAACGGGCCGTCGTGGGCGCAGTTGATGCGGGCGCAATTCATGCCGCCCTCCATCAAGTCGTGGACGAGTTGGTAATCTTTGGCCGCTTCGGTGGGCATGGTCACCATGATGCGGGTGCGGTGGCCAGGGGGCTGTTGGCCCAATAGCGCCGCGGTATGTTCTTCCAAAAGCTGGCGGCCTTCGTCAAAGCAGAGGAGCGGCTTTCCGGCAGGTGTCCATTTTTTGCCCGCCAGGGTGTTCATCACGAACAGCAAGTTGTCGAGGCTGGCCTGCACCTTGCGTTCTGGCCGGGCCAGCGATGACAGGCCCCAATCGGTAAGTTGCACCTGCAAGCTGCGCAGGTCGAAGCGCCGCAGGGCAAGGTATTGCACCAAGTTTCGGGCGCTTTTTTGATAAACCGGGTGGATGGAATTTACCGCTTTCAGCCGGCTTTCGCTCTCCAAAATACTGGCTCGAATCTGGAGTAACGGCGGTATGAGTTCTGCTAAATCGGAGGCAGGGCAGGGCAGGTCGAGGTGAATATTCGTGTTCGGTGTTGTCATTTTTTTGATAAATCTGCGCCATACTGCGCCATTGCGGGCACTCTTGCAATGACATATCGCAGCGCCGGGCCGCCGTCATCTTTCGCTTTGGCAAATATGGTGATGAACGCTGGTAATCGGGAGGTTGGCCGTTATCTTTTCATAAAAAAACCTCCGCCCTTCTCGCTTTTTTTGTAGTTCTTGTGGCCAGTGCTGGCTGCGCCAACACTGATTTTATGAACCAACTCAAACCCTCTATTTTATGAAATACCGTGTTCCGCTTTTCGTGGCGCTGCTGCTTGCCGCCACCCTGCTCGCCGCTCAAACTGACGATGCCGTGAAGGCCGGCCTGCCGTATTACGAAATCCCGGACTACCCCGAATCTTAC
>SCUG01000155.1 GCA_004297645.1 Saprospiraceae bacterium
CTCAGAACTTAGAAGACGCTGTGTTTGCCCAGGGCTATATCACAGCCATGTTCCGCCTTTGGCAAATGGACATGGTGTCCCGGTTGTCGGGTGGCAGGCTGTCCGAAGTGCTTGGCGAAAGCCTTCTCGAAAATGACAAGCTTCAACGCCGCCGGGGCATGGTACATGGCGCCATGAACGCCATGAAAGGCTGGCAGGAATCACCAGAGGACTTCGCCCTCATTCAGGCTTACGCCGAAGGCGTAAATACTTACATCCGGGACATCGGTCCGGCGGAGTTACCGCTGGAATTCAAACTGCTCAATTACCAGCCAGAGCGCTGGTCGGTGCTGAAATCGGCGCTCGTCAAGAAATACATGGACAAAACCCTGTGCTCTGCTGAAGACGACCTCGAATCCACCAATGCGCTCATGGTGTTTGGGCAGGACTTGTTCAACAAGCTCTATCCGGAGTACAACCCGAAACAAACACCTGTCATTCCAGCGGGCACAAAATGGAGTTTTCCGCCCATGCCCATCAAGACCCCGGCCCCCGTTCAGGAAGGCGTGGGAATGATAAATCAAAAATTGCTGCCAAAGGAAAGGGAACTTGTTGGTAGCAACAACTGGGCGGTGTCCGGAAAAAAGACAAAATCCGGAAAGCCCATCCTGTGCAACGACCCTCACCTACAACTTACCCTGCCATCCATCTGGTTCGAAATCCAAATCCACACGCCAGAATTGAATGCCTACGGAGTTTCTATTCCCGGCATTCCCGGCATCCTCATTGGGTTCAACGAGCATACTGCCTGGGGCGAAACCAATGTGGGACAAGATGTGTCGGATTGGTACAAAATTACCTGGACCGATGCTGCCCACACTTCCTATGCCTTGGACGGCGATGTAAAAAAGGCCACCCTCGTGGTGGAAACTTTTCGGGTAAAAGGGCAGCCTCAGCCCGTGCTCGACACAGTGAAGTGGACGCATTGGGGTCCGGTAGTTTACGACGACGCTAAAGACCCGAGGGCCGGCCTCGCCCTCCGGTGGATAGCTCACGATAAGCCCAATGCAAAAGATGTGGCCACCTTTCTTGGTCTCGACAGGGGAAAGAATTACGACGACTATCGCAAGACTCTGAGCTTCTTCGACTTTCCGGCTCAGAACTTTGTCTTTGCCAGCAACGATGGTGACATTGCCATCACAGCCAACGGGAAATTTCCCTTGAAGAAAAAGGAACAGGGCCGCTTTGTGCAGGACGGCAGCTATTCTTCCAACGCATGGAAAGGCTTTATTCCGCGGGAACAGGTACCTGCCGTCAAAAACCCTGAACGCGGGTTTGTGGCTTCGACCAATCAGCACACTACCGACCCTTCGTATCCCTATTACTACAACTCCATGTCGTTCGATGATTTCCGGGCACGCTACCTCGTGGGCGAACTATCGAAAATGGAAAATATCACGCCCGATGATATGAAGCGCCTGCAAAATAGCACGTATAGTATTCAGGCCGCCGAGGGCTTGTCTGCCATGATTTCACTGACTGACACTGCGGGTTTAAGCGGCCGGGAGTCTGCCATTTTGAAAAAAATGAAAAGCTGGAATTTCAGGTTTGAAGCGAAGAAGACGGAGCCAGTTATTTTCCTCGACTGGTGGGACCGGGTTTACCGGGGCACGTTCGACGAGGTGTATGCCTGGGAGGATTCCATCCCCATGCTGATGCCCGAAGCGTGGCGGTTGATTGATTTTATGGCCACCGTCCCCAGCGATGAAATTTTCGACAACAAAAACACCCCCAAAGTGGAGACGGCACGCGAAATAGTAACCGCCGCATTTAGAGCAACCGTAAAAAAACTGGCCGGTGACTTGGTGGACCCAAAATTCAATTGGGCCAATGTGAAAAAGACATCTATCATGCACCTGGCGCACATTCGCGCTTTTTCGGCCACCAACCTCGAAGTGGGTGGATACAGGCAGGCACTCAACGCCATCTCCGAAACCCATGGCCCATCGTGGCGCATGGTCGTCGAACTGGGCGAAGAGGTGAAAGGGTGGGGCGTGTTCCCCGGAGGGCAGTCTGGCAACCCCGGCAGCCCTTATTACAAAACCGGTTTGGAGAAATGGCTCAATGGCGATTATTACGACTTGTTTTTTATGAAAAACGAAGACGATGACCGGCAGCCGGTCAAGTTTTCCATTGATTTCAACTAACCCGGCGATTCATTTTCAAACAGACAAAACATGAAGAATATCCTTTTACAAATCATAGCAACCGCAGTATCCGGCTATTTGGCACATTTCGTCTTGCCATTTTGGGGCATCGCTGTGGCGGCATTCTT
>SCUG01000156.1 GCA_004297645.1 Saprospiraceae bacterium
CCTGAATAATCCCGGACTCCTCGCAGGGTGTCCAGACCCAATCAGTTCCTGAGTGCTGATGAAGCCGTCATTGTTCTTATCCACAATGGTGACTCAGGTGTTGCCGAAGTGGTCCTACAGGGTATATTCGCTCTGCCATTCGGGTGTCAGGGTGCCTACTTCCGTGCCGGGGAGGTAGTACACACCGCACCCCTCGGTGCGACAGACAAAGATATCGTTGTTGCTGTGTTTTCTATGCCTTTGAAGTACAAAATACTACCTGGACCATTTTCGTAGGAATTGACTGCCTTCTTCAGCTTGCGTACGGAACTGGGTGCACCAACTGGGTGCATGCACCACCAATGAGGTCAACTTGCTCGAATGGTTGAAAAGGTATTGGAGAAAATTCCCACGGCTAAATTACCGGAATTTATCCACTGGTGCCGTGGTATCAGGCCGGTGCATTACTCTCCCGAAAAGATAGGTACCCAAAGGGTGGAGGGTTATACAGGTTGTTTGGAGGCTTACTTTCCGATGCCAAATATTGCCTCTTAGATTTTAACAGTTTATCATTAACGCTACGATGTAAGGCTTGGAAATACAATAATCAGGAGAAGCCGCTAATTGCAAAGGATTTACTTGTGCTTTTTAGGTTCAGTTTAAAGGTTTAAAACCCTCTCTCCAACAAATGTTCTTGTAAAAAATTTTCTTTCTTTTCTTTAGCATCCAGTTACAAATCAAAAATTGGAACAATATTTGAAAATATGCTATGCGTCCACACAATTCTACTTCAACTTCTTACAGATAATTTTTTTGGGAAATTATCTACTGGTTTTGAAACCTTAGATTGGTTAAATAGCGTTTAATGTAAGAAACCAAAAGTTGCCAAGGGGGTAGGAAACAGGACATCTAAAGCAAATAGCCCATGAATTTGAAAAAAAAATTACCCCTCGCCCTCAGCATTGCCGGTGCCATTGCCCTTGCTTGCTTAACAGTTTACCAGTCAGGTCTGATTTCAGACATTAGGAACGAGCTCACCAAGACTATCAACAAACTCACCAAAACCACCGAAGCCTTGGAGGCAGAGATGGTGATAAATCAACAATTAGAACTGGAATTAACGGTTTACCAGGATTCCGTGAATCTGCTGAACTCCGTTATTGGGGACCTGAACGCAAAGATATCCAATCTTAAAAAGAACGTGCGCCAATTGAGCAGCCAATTGCAAAGTATGGAAGATAAAGTGGCGGCTTTGACCAAAGAAATAGAGCGGCTGAAATCCAAATCGAGTGCTGACGAACAAATGATAGCAACCCTGGAAAAGAACCGGGATGGCATTCTGAAGCAGATGGAAGAAATGGACCGGGAAAGGACGACAGTCAATATGGAAGCGACACAATTGAAGAATCAATTGTCGGCAGAAACCGGAAATGTCACGAAGTTGAAGCAAAGCATCGACGAGATTGAAACAGAAATTGCAACACATCCGGCACCGAAAACCGAACTACGGACGCCACCAGCCCAAACCGGGGTAGAAAACGATAATATCACTTTCAGTCCGCAAAGGCGGCTGACAAGTATCGTTAGTAACACATCGGTGAATTTTCATAAAATCGTCTTGCGCAATAAAGAGAATGGAAAAGATTTGAGCAAAGTGCAGAGTGATTGGAAATACTCGTTTTTCGATTTCGACCTGGAAAACCAAGACCCCGAAGCCATTTTAGATGAGCAGTTCCTCATACAACTCTACGACCTCGACAATGCTAAAGTAGTCCCAATGAACGAATACAACCCTGAATATCCGGAAAGCAAACAAGGCGCCATCGGGTACATTTTTCGATACGAAGGCCAGCCGTTGTCGATCCGGTATTTCAACAGTCAGAATAAAGAAGGTTCCAATTTCGATGTGCGCCTGTTTTATTATAAAAACGATATGGCGTACCCACTGAGAAATGGAACGGTTCAATTGGTACGAAACGGACAGGTGGTCGCTGGAAAGTGAGAAGCCCTCGGTACCAACCCAAATTCGGAAAGCCTTTATCTCAATAGAAGTTGTTTTTGGGCAGTAGCTTCGGCTGCTGCCTTTTTTTATTTCCCTTCCTCCATTTTATACCTATTTTTCGAGCCTCTGCAAATTGAAATTTCTCATTAGCCCATGCGTCACATTTACCTGCTCCTGTTTTTCCCGTCCATTTTTGCCTGTACCGTACCTCGTGTTTTGGTGTGCGAGGTAGCTAAGCCCACCGGACTATCCTCCGGTTCTCCGCAGTACAGCGATGTATGCTTTTCCAGCAGGTGGGAAAGACCCCGGGATGACCAAGATACCCTCGAAACTTTTGCGGCGGCCCGCAGCTTTCACGCCACCTACATTAACTGGGTTTACACCACTAATCCAGCGTTCATCAAAAAAGCGGATTCGTTGGGATATAAGTTACAAGTGGCGCTCACTCCTACCCTGCCCGACTTGCCCTTTGGCAATGAAAACCACCAAAACGGGCGCTTGCAAACCAAATCCGGAAAACTGGTCACTGCACCTTGGATGGCCGGCCTGCACAATTGGTGGGGATGCGTCAACCACCCGGATTTTCGCAAAATCTATCTGGCCCATATCAGAGCAGCTTTGGAAGCGGGGGCTGTTGGCTTCCAGGTGGACGACCCCGCCATGAGCTATTTATTGCTTCGCAATGAATGGGAAGATGTTTGCTATTGCGAATATTGCCTGAAAATAGCGCAGGACTCAGGCGCTACACCCAACGAAATACAGCAGCCCTCCGTCCTGGAATTCCACAAATACATGAAGCTAAAGGCTGAGGAAATAGCAGGGAGGCCGGTACCTTTTTCCTGCAACAATTTCGAGGGCAGCTGGGACCTCTTCCCTTTCGATTTTTTTGACTTCGGTGTAGCCGAAATTCCTACGCGCAAAGCCAACCCGGAGTATGTGTACGCGGCTATCCGGGAAGCCAAAAGGCGCGGCAAGGCACAGGTGTTCTCGTTTGCCAGCGACCGTGACTTTCTAATTCAAAAGCTCATCGCCACCACCTACGCCTGTGGCGGCAATCAATTAGTGCCGTGGGATGTGTGGCAAAGTGGCAGCAAAGAGCGGTATTTCGGCAAAGCCGAAGTATTTGCCCCGCTGTATGCCTTCGTCAGAGCAAATGCCTATTGGCTTGATGGCTACGAAGATGCGTTTTACGCTACCACCCAGGACGACCTTCGCT
>SCUG01000157.1 GCA_004297645.1 Saprospiraceae bacterium
TGTGTTAAAATTTTGAGCTTAATTGGATAGTCTCATTTTTTGAGACTGGCGGGGCTTAAATTTGTTCCATACCTTTTTTCATTGTATGGCTGTGTGATTTCAACGGCGCCGGTGCAGCCAGATTCTGAACTACGAAGATGACAATTACTTTCGTGGAAGGGCATACTCTTTTATCACATTAACCGTTAAAAATTCATTACCATGAAAAACTTTTTTACAATTTTATTGGTGGCGTTCCTGAGCTATTTTGGAACGTTTGTGACTAGTGCAACAGCACAGTCAGTAGTGGCGGAAGGTGGCTGCACGGATGTTACCGTGGTGAGCGGCTTTCCATATTATTGGAACAATCTCTACGAATTTGTAGCTTACACAGGGACGTGCAGCGCCGTGACCAGTTATCCGGCCAATACGATGAAAAACAAAATGTATCTAGACTCTCTCAACCATGGGACAGATGCCTGGGAAACCGCTGCCGGCCCCCAGTATCCGCCCAATAACACCTTTTCTAACCTTAGACACGGCACCTATAGGGTCAGAATTCTATCGCCAATCGCGGTAACCTCCACTTCCTGTGCAAACGGGTATATCAGCGTTTACAGTTACTTAGGGCAATTTTTAGGTTACGTGGGAAATTATGACTATGGTGGCGAAACAGGCACGTTTTACTCCAATCAAGTAGTGGTGGGGAATACCACTCCCGCAGACATTAGCTATTCTTTCATCGACATTCCCGAAACAGGATCAGAACTGACTTATGACTACGGAGAGATAGTGAAAATTAACGCTGAAACCTGTATAAATTACAATTATTGGTGGGCAGCTATTTTTGAAGATGGTCCAACTTACCATCGTTACAAGTCGAACGGCTGGACACATGGCACGGTACCAAATAACGAATTCAACCTGAGCAATTTATGGAATACTTGGAATTTTGAAACTTACCACTCTTACACAGTCCAGTTCGTGGTCGAGAATAATGAATGTAAGAACTCACAGTACTGGAACAACCTCGACCGGACGTTTTTCATCTGCCCAGCCGGGTCGGGCTGCCGCTTCGGTATTGATGAGCGAGAAATTATCGTCAGCCCGAACCCTGCCAGTTCAACCATTTTGCTTCAAAACTTCGAGCCTGATCTCGACCGGGATTACCGGATGGTCTTTGCTGACTTGATGGGGAAAGTTGTGAAAAGGGTTTCCCTCACCAGCAGCGAAGTGGATATCTCCGATCTGCAAAACGGGATGTTTGTTGTCACCGTACAGCGGGAAGGCAAGCAGATTTTCACCTCTAAGCTGGTCGTTGATCAGTAACCAATAAACAATGTCCCTCCTGCCTTTCTGGTGGCAAGAGGGATTTTTATACCATGAGAAGTTCTCTGCTTATTCCCTTTATTTTATCAGGATGGGTGCTGGTTGGACAAAATCTTGTCCCGAATCCTGGCTTTGATGACTTGACTGATTGCCCATATGATTTTGGACAAATTTCCTTTGCTATGCCTTGGGTGACGGCAAGTAATGAGGTACCGTCTTTATTCAATGAATGTGCTAGCGAACTATTTCTTCATGTTCCAAATGCAGGGCTTTATATTGATAGTTATCAACTGCCAAAGAGCGGGAGTGGTTACGCTCATATTACAGCGTACACAAATGACAACGTTGATGTGAACAGTTATATAGAGGCTCCATTAACTGGAGCATTGACCAAAGATAAGGAATACTACCTCGAGTTTTTTGTGTCACCAGACTTAACACATACAGATGTCTGGCGTTTTACAGATGCAGTCGGATTGGCATTGACCGACACGTTTTACTACAAAGAAATCAATCCCCACGAAGCCTTACCTCTGAACCCGATGATTGAAAACCGGGGCATGTTGATTACAGACACCATTGGCTGGACAAGGATAAGCGGGTGTTATACAGCGAAAGGTGGTGAAAAATATGCCATTATCGGCAATTTCAGGACAGATGCAGAAACCATGATTGAATTAGAAGCCCCTTCATATCCAGCTGTTAACTTTTTCTACATCGAAGACGTCCTCGTTCAAGCCTTCGACCCATTGCCAGATACAATTTTGCTTTGCGAGGGAGTGTCCAAAACCGTGAATGCCGGATTTCTATATGCTGCCTACCATTGGAACACAGGCGAAACGGACAGCACGATAAGCATCCAAAATCCAGGGATATATACGGTAGAGGCAACCATGGAAAAGTGTGTTTTGCGGGATACGGTCGTGGTTTTGGATACACGCTACAATGATGGTTTTCTATCTGATACGATGATATGCCGGGACGAGCCACTGTGGCTTGCGCCGCCCCTGCCAGGCAGCTATCTCTGGTCAGATGGCTCACAGGGTGGTGAAATCACCGTTGCCACCTCCGGCAGCTATACCGTCACCGTCACCAACGAGTGCGGGGAGTTCG
>SCUG01000158.1 GCA_004297645.1 Saprospiraceae bacterium
CTTCGTTGAACACCACGGTGGTGTCCACCTTCGGGGTGGGGTCGAAAGACTTGTTCACGGTTTTGAAATACCAGACCTCTTTGTAGTTGGCACTCGGCGAAAAGGTGAAAAATTTCAACAGGTTGAAGTTGGTGCCCGCCGTCACGTTGTGGCGGACACCGTATTTTGCATCATCCAAGGTTTTTTGCGTGAAGAGGGTGGAGTCTTTGGCGGTGAACTGGTTCCGCGCTTCGGAGGTATATCGCAATTGAATTTTTTCGTACCACTGTTCTTTTCCTGCGCTGATTTTCTTTTTGAAAGGGTAGAGGGTCTGCGTCTGAAAATTCACCGTTGGAAAGCTGATGGTGACCTCGCGGGTTTTGGTATTTTGCGAGTGGCTGAAACTGGCGGTCAGGTCGAAGGGTGCATCAAAGCGCTGGCGGTACGTCATGTTGGAGCTGAGCGAGCTTTCAAATTGCGATTGGGCGTCCGTCAGATTCTGGCGCTGATAGTTGCCAGTTTGAAGGTCTATGCTGCCACCGAAAGTGCGGTAGGGGTGCGCCTTTGCATCTTGGTTGTGCGTCCAGTGCAATCTCATGGACGGCTCAAAAACTGACAGGCCTTCGACCTCTTTGCGGAGGTAAGCAAAACTCAGTGTCGCATTTCCATTGTATTTGTAGCGCTTGCGGTAATTCGACAGGCCGTGGATGCGGAAGGTGCCTTTCATGTAAATATCGGTGGTCAATTGGAGGTCCACGTAATCGTTGAAAGGGAAATACCAGCCGATGCCTTCGAAGCCAAAACCGTAAGTTTCTGAGTACTGATAATCCTGCGGGAAAATAAGGCCGGTGCTGTTTTTTATTTTCAGCGGGAAGAAGGCGAAGGGCAACCACAGCGGTGTCGGCACGCCGGCGATTTCTAAGTTGGAAGGGCCGGCGATGGCGACCTTATCTGGAATAACCTTTTGCTTACTGCTGTGAATGCCAAAGTGGGGATGTTCCAGGTCGCAGGTGGAGAGTATTGCATTCTGGTTGTAAATGATATTGTTTTTGGTGGAATCTCCGCCGTTGCCGATGTATTTGGCCCTTTGCCCCACCATATTCATGCCCTGCTGTTGCGATTGGGCGCTGAAAATAATGCCTTTCGAGGTTTTGAAGTTGTACTTCACGGTGCTGGCCGTGAAAGTCTGGTCTCCTTCCTGAAACTGTGGTTTCCCAATGAGCTGTCCGAGATGATCGGGTTTGCCTTCGGCAAACACAATATTGTCCTTCCAGTCTATGCGGATGTAGTCAGCCGTGATGGTCATCTTCTGGTATTTCACCTCCGCCGCGCCGTACAAATGGATTTGTTGCGCCTTGATGTCAAAGTACATGGAATCCTTGGCTTGGTAGTCCACTTGTTCACCCAAACTTTCCTTCGATAATTTTACCTGGCTCCAGTCAATGTTAGAGTTGGTGGGCAATGGAATGGTGGCGGGCTGTATGGTGGTATCTTTAGCTTCGGTAGTGGTGGGCGGGGCAATCGGCCGCTTGGGATGCGGCAGGATACCCTGCCCGTAGGTCATAAGGCTGGAAAAGACTATGGATGAAAGAATTATATTTACCTTTACAGCCAAATTTAAAAGCTTTGGATTGAAGTTTGGTTTTAGCTTAAGCACTTGGATATTCAATAATTAACCCGAACCAGCCACTTTGTAATGCTATGAAGAAGGCTCTTATTTTTCTCCCAACGATACTGATTGGACTCGCTTCTCAGCATTTACCAACAATTAACACGACTGCTTTCCTCACGCCTGAGGGCAGCAAAATTATCAAAGCTACCTCAAACGAAAAGGGCGAATATCGCATCAAGACTGTGGTCATTGACCCCGGCCACGGCGGTCACGACCCCGGGTGCCTTGGCACGGGAAGCCATGAAAAAAATCTGGCCCTTGCCATCGGCAACGATTTCGCTGAAATTCTGAAAAAAAACTTCCCTGGTCTGAATGTCATTATGACCCGCTCAACCGATGTTTTTATCACCCTTGAAGAGCGGGCCGCCATTGCTACCCGCAACAAGGCAGACCTTTTTATTTCTATCCATTGCAATTACATCCCCAATGCCGGTCATATTCAAGGAGCGGAGACCTACGTTCTCGGCTTGCACGCCACGAAGGAAAATTTAGAAGTAGCAAAACGGGAAAATAAGTCCATCTTGCTTGAAGATAATTACAAAGAAACTTACGGCGGCTACGACCCAAATTCTCCCGAAGCCCACATCATGCTCTCGCTTTTTCAAAATGCCTTTTTGGAGCAAAGCATTTCATTTGCCGAAAAGGTACAAAAGCACGCTGTCACCGAGGCCAATCGAAAGGACAAAGGCGTAAAGCAAGCCGGTTTTCTCGTTCTGCGGCATGCAACCATGCCTTCGGTATTGGTGGAAACAGGGTACCTCAGCAATGCTTCCGAGGAAGGTTTCATCAAATCAGATAAAGGGCAAAAGTCTATCGCCAATGCTTTGTTGCTGGCTTTCAACGATTATAAAAATGAGATGGAAACAGGCAGCGAAGGCCCTTCTGAATTTTCATTGGAAAAGTTCGATGTGGAGGCCGGGGAGCCAACGCTGGTGGTCGCTGCTGAGTCACAAGAACCAATTGTGCCAGCCGCACAAGAAGTGAAATTGAATAAGGTAGCCAACCGCACAGAACCCGCTGCGCCGCCTGTCCCTTCGCCAATGGATGCCTCGCCTCCCCGAAGCATTTCAAGAGATGTGAAAATCGAAAAGCCGCAGAAGGGGTCGAAAATATTGGCTGTCGCTCCCATAGAAACTACGCCTCAATCATCTGCCAGTGCTGAATCACAAACAAGCAAGGTTCAGTTTTGTGTCCAATTAGCCGCCTCGCCTGCCATGTTCGATGTAACTAAGAGCAAGTGGTCCAAAGTGAATTATTTGATTGAAGTGATAGAAGAAGACCATCTTTATAAATACCAGGTTCGTAACTTCGCTGCCCTGAACGAGGCCATCGCCGTCAAGAACAAGTTGAGGGCCAATGGCTTTAGCGATGCCTTTGTCGTGGCTTACAAAAATGGTGTAAAGGTGAATCCCGCAG
>SCUG01000159.1 GCA_004297645.1 Saprospiraceae bacterium
TGCGGGAACATGCCGAGGTGGAAACCTACCCTGCCGAGGATGTCTTCGATGACTTTTACCAAAAATCCATTTTTAGTAAGATTCAATTCAGGCTCGGCCTGTCAGCCATATACCTGAAAATTGGCAACGAATTGCTGGAGAAAGCTGATTTGATAAAGCCCGATATTATACTCATCACCAAAGGCATGAGAACCTTGCCATCCGTCTTAAAGAAATTGAAATCAAAAGGGGTATATCTGGCCAATTACAACCCTGACCACCCATTCATCTTCTCCACACGGGGCAGCGGCAATAAGAATGTGACAAATTCTATCGGCCTCTTTGACCTGCATTTATGCTACAGCAAGGAGGTTCAGCAAAGAATAGAGCGGGAATTTGGCGTGAATACAGCGAGATTGCCTTTTGGTTTTGAACTTTCAACAGCCCAGTTCGATGAGGCTGCTCAAACGGAAGAAGTAAAGCGCATTTGCTTCATCGGAAATCCAGACTCCATCAGAGCCAACTATATCAAGGTGATGGTAAAAAGCGGATTGCCCGTGGATGTGTATGGTCACGGGTGGTCAAAATTATTGAAGGCAACTGCCAATCTCCGCATTTTTGATGCTGTTTACGGCAAAACCTATTGGCAAAAAGTGCGCAGCTACCGGGTGCAAGTCAACATCTTCAGGCCCCATAATGAAGGCTCCCATAATATGCGCACCTTCGAGATTCCGGCCGCCGGAGGCATTATGCTCGCCCCGGACAGCCCGGAACACAGGGAGTTTTTTACCGAAGGGAAAGAAATATTTCTTTACAAGAATAAAGAAGACCTGATAGCTCAGGCTAAGCATATCCTGGAAATGCCCGGCACTACGGCGGCTATCATCCGCCGCAATGCCCGCCAGCGATCTCTCGACTCAGGCTACTCATACAAGCACCGGGCAGCACAGGCCTTTATCGCTTTTGAGGAGCTATTATCAAATCGTAAAAGCCAAAACATCTCAGACAGGATTCTGCTTCAGTAACCCATGCCTGCCATAAGCTCCGTTCTCTCCATGCCGGTTAAAAACATACTGAAACGCCTCATCCCCAGAAGCATTTATCTGATGAGGATGAACCGCCGGTTACACCGGTTTAAGGGGCTTACCACAGCGCAGGTTTTTTCTACCATTTACAAAGAAGACCTCTGGGGTTCGGATGGCGAAAACAGGTACTCCTCAGGAGAAGGCACGCTCAATAAAAACAAGAAAAAGTACATTGACTTCTTAATCTCATTCATCAAAAACAACCATGTCAAGCATGTGGTGGATTTGGGTTGTGGCGACTTTTCCATTATGAAAATAGTACTTGAAGACGTTCAAGGCGTTCATTTCACCGGCGTTGATATTGTGCCGGAACTGATAGCGTATAACCAGCAAACCTATGGTGCAGAAAACATCAACTTCGTATGCCTGAATGCCGTGACAGACGAATTGCCAAAAGGTGATTTAATCACTGTGAGGCAAGTGTTACAACACCTCAGCAATGAACAAATCAGCCAGATTTTAAGTAGATTGAAAGCGTACCCTTATGTTTTGATTAGCGAGCATTTACCACTCGGCAAAAACGTGGTGAAAAATAAGGACAAAATACAAGGCCCTCATATTCGAATGTATCACCACTCAGGTGTCTTTGTTGATGCGGCGCCTTTCCATTTGCCGGCCACCCCGGTTTTTGAATACAGAGAAGATTGTTACTCTCTGAACAAAATGCAACCTGCTGTTATCAGGACTTATTTGGCCCTGAATCCTGGAAATTCAAAGTGGTAAATGTTTCATGCTCCGGTAGGTTCCATGCTTTTGCGCTCGCTGAGCAATTGGAAATGCACGGGCTGCTGGCGGGCTTTTACACCAGCTATGCCTGGCAAAAAAACAAGCTGATGCGGCGCTTTACTTCGCGGGTGGACAAAGAGCAAATACCGGCGGAAAAAATCCACACGGCTATTCCCATCGCAGCTATGATGCGCATGGGGATAGAGCCATTTGTTTACAATGAGATATATGATAGATGGGTGGCCCGGAAGATTGCCAGAGACCACCGTAGCAAAGTATTCATCGGTTGGAGTGGCATGTCGCTGCTATCAATAAGAAAGGCAAAGGAGATGGGCAAAGCGGCTATTGTAGAAAGAGGTTCTGCTCACATACAATACCAAGAGAAGATTTTAGCAGAAGAGTACAAAAAATTTGGAATCCGTTTCAACATTGACCCTCGGGTGATGGAGAAGGAGATGTTGGAATATGAGGAGGCAGATTTCATTTCCGTACCTTCTACTTTTTCAAAAAAATCCTTTTTGGAATATGGAGTTCCCGCCTCAAAATTGATTGTCAATAACTATGGCGCCGGGTCCCTTTTCAAACCGGCTTCGCCAGAACCGAAGCAGGTTTTCAGGGTGGTATATCTGGGGAGCCTGACGATTCAAAAAGGCATGGTTTATTTATTCCAGGCGCTACATAAACTGAACATTCCGGGCGATAAATTCGAGGCATGGTTCATTGGCAAAGTGGACGATGAAATTAAAGGCATAGTAGAAAAATACACGCAACCTAATTGGAAATTTTTTGGCCATATCAATCATTATGACCTTCCAAAATACCTCACCCAATGCGATGTGGCTGCCATGCCCTCGATACAAGATGGCTTCGGCATGGTCATCCCCCAATTGCTGGGCTGTGGCATGCC
>SCUG01000160.1 GCA_004297645.1 Saprospiraceae bacterium
CGGGCAGGTGGAGGTGAGCATCACGCTGCCCGGCTACGGCAGCGGCACTGCCGAGGTACAGGTGGTGGACATGCTGGGGCGGGTGGTGCACCGCCACCACTTCCCGCCTTATGCCTACCTGCACCGCATGGACGTATCCGACTGGCCGGCGGGGCTTTTCAATATCGTGCTGCTGGAAAATGACAGGCCTAGGGCGAGCGCACGGCTGGTGGTGGCGAGGTAGGGGTTAATTAAATCAAAATATCCTGCCCCGGCACATACAAATGCCAGGGCTGGGCGTTTCCTGGACGATTCTTTTCACCAAAAAAATAAATTACATGCGCAAGCTAATTTTACCGCTCCTTCTGATTGCCGTTTCGTTTGTCTCTGTTCAGGCCCAGTTCAAAGGCGCTTTGGACAAAGTGAAAAAATCAGCCTCCTCCCTGAAGGACGGCGGCCTTTCGCAAGACGAAGCTGGCAGCGGCCTCAAGGAAGCACTCAACAACGGCGTATCCGATGCCGTTGATTTTCTCTCCAAGGAAGACGGGTATTACAAAAGCCCTTACAAAATCCTGCTACCCGAAGAGGCTCAAAAGGTGGTGTCGAAACTATCGTCGGTGCCGGGCTTTTCCAACGTCGAAGCCAACCTCGTTGAAAAAATGAACCGCGCTGCCGAAGATGCCGCCACTAAGGCCAAACCCATTTTCGTGAGCGCCATCAAGCAGATGACCTTCAAAGACGCCATGAACATACTCATGGGCAACGAGGATGCGGCTACACGTTACTTGGAAAGCACCACCTACAAACAGCTTTATGACGAATTTCTCCCCATCATCCAGGCATCCTTGGACAAAGTGAATGCGCGGGAATATTGGCGGAGCGCCGTGACGGCCTACAATAAAATTCCGTTCGTGGAAAAGACCAACCCTGAGTTGGACGACCACGTAAATCAAATGGCGCTTACGGGACTTTTCAGCCTCGTAGAGAAGAAGGAGAAAGGCATTCGCAAAGATGTTGGATTGCGTACCTCTCCCCTCCTGAAAAAAGTTTTTGCGAAGCAGGACGGAAAGTGATTTGCGCTTAATAAAAACCGATAAAAGCGCCCGGCATTGCACTCGCCGGGCGCTTTTATTTTTGCTAATTTTAGACCATGAATCCGTTCATACCATTCATCAAACAATACGGGGTGGCCATCCTCGACGGTGCGTTGGCCACTGAATTGGAGCGGCGGGGTGCCGATTTGAACGACCCGCTTTGGTCATCTAAAATTCTGCTCGAAAACCCGGCGCTCATTCAGGAGGTGCACTTAGACTACTTGCGTGCCGGGGCCGACGTCATCACCACTACCAGCTACCAGACCACCTTTGAGGGACTGGCAAAGCGCGGCATTGGGCGCCCGGAGGCAGAAGTTATTTTTGAAAAAAGCGTGGCATTGGCCTGCCAGGTCAGGGATTCTTTTTGGGCGAAGCCCGCCAACCGTGCAGGCAGGATGCGGCCACTCGTGGCTATTTCCATCGGCCCGTTTGGCGCCAGCCTTGCCGATGGTTCAGAGTACAGGGGCGATTATGGCCTGACAAAAACAGAGCTGATGGTTTTCCACCAGCCGCGTTTCGATGTGCTGGCGCAAACAGGTGGCGATATTTTCGCCTTCGAAACTATTCCAAGTCTGTTGGAGGCAGAGGCGTTGGTGGCAGTTCTACAAACATGGCCGGAGAAGCAGGCTTGGCTGAGTTTCAGTTGCAGAAACGAGGCAGAAACGAGTTTCGGCGACCCCATCCAGGCGTGCATTCGCCTGGCCAACGACGCCCCTCAAATCGCCGCCGTGGGCTTCAACTGCACAGCGCCGGAATACATCGGCGGGTTGCTGAAAAGATGCGCCAGCATTGCAAAAAAACCGCTCCTCGCCTACCCAAATAGCGGCGAAAAATGGGATGCCTGGAATCATTGCTGGACGGGCGAAAGCAGGAGTAAGGAATTACCGCTCCGTGCTGGTGAATGGATGAAAATGGGCGCCCGCATCCTCGGCGGTTGTTGCCGCACCACGCCCGGCGATGTTGCCGCTTTGGCCGGCTTGCGCCGGAATGCCCTACGCGTAACACCGCCTATTTCTGAAAAACATTGACACAACATTTCTATCTTCGCAGCCGAACTGACGTTCGCTCAAATTTTTCAGCTTTATCCAAATTATGCCTAAATTTCATCCGCTGAAAATCCGTGACATAAGACGAGAAACCGGCGATTGCGTTTCCATTGGATTTGACGTACCAGCCGAATTGAAAAAGGAATACGCCTTCGAACCAGGTCAACATTTGACACTGCGCACCCACCTCGAAGGCGAAGAAATCCGCCGCTCCTATTCCATTTGTACCAGCCCCTTTAGCGGGGAATTGCGTGTTGCTGTGAAAAAAGTAGCAGGCGGCCGGTTCTCGAGCTTTGCCAATGAAAAACTGAGAGTTGGGCAAACACTCGACGTGATGACACCCATGGGCACCTTCTCCACAAAACTCTCCCCAGGGCAAGCCCGGCATTATGTGGCATTTGCCGCAGGCAGCGGCATCACGCCTGTCATTTCCATCTTGAAAACCGCTTTGGAAATCGAGCCAGCCAGCTTTTTTACCTTGTTTTACGCTAATCAGCGCGCCAGTAGTATCATCTTCATTGAGCAACTCGATGCCCTCAAAAGCAAATTCATGGAGAGGCTCAGCGTCCATTACATTCTGACGCAGGAAGACCCCGGCACTGAACTGCTACATGGCAGAATCGGCGAGAGAAAATGCCGCTTGTTATGCAATGCATTTCTCGACACCGCTGACGTGGATGAGTTCTTTCTCTGTGGCCCGGAAGAGATGATTAAGGATGTAAAAGGGGCATTATCCAAAATGGGAGTTGACAGCAGGAAAATCCATTTCGAACTATTTGCGGCAGCCTCTGCGAACAAGACGGGCAGCACCATAAAATGGACACCGCCTGCCCGGCCGGTTCTTTCAGAAATCACGATAACTTTGGATGGCAAGACCTTCACCTTTGACCATACCTCATCTGGGCTTCCCATTCTGGATGCCGCTCAAAAAACAGGAGCCGGCTTGCCCTATGCCTGCAAGGGCGGCGTGTGTTGCACTTGCAAAGCCAAGGTATTGGAAGGAGCCGTGGAAATGGAGGTCAATTACGGCTTAGAGCCGGAACAAGTGGCCGCAGGCTATGTGCTGACGTGCCAATCACACCCCAAAACCAGCCGGGTCGTGCTCAGTTTCGATGAATAAATAATCTACCCTCATGGCCAGAAACTCCACCAAAGAGCGCATTTTTGAAGAGGCAGCGATCCTCTTCCGCGACAAAGGGTACTTAGCTTCTACTATGCGCGAGCTGGCCGCTAAAGTGGACCTCCAGGTTTCAAGCCTTTATTCCTACATCGGCGGAAAAGAAGAAATCTTGCACAAAATCTGCTTTGACAACGCCCGCCGGTTTCTTACGGGACTAAAAAACATAGAAGCCCAGCCACTGTCTCCGTCCGAAAAAGTACAAAAACTCATTTCCGAACAAATTCACATCGCCACAAGCGATGTAACTTCCGTCACCATTTTCAACGATGAATGGCGCCATCTGAGCGAGCCATATCTCGCCGAATTTCTTCAAATGCGGAAGGACTACGAACGGCGTTTCATCAAAATAATTCAGGAAGGAATTGATGCCGGTGAATTTGTCGAAATTGACGCCACAGTAGCTGTGTTCACTTTGCTCACCTCGCTACGATGGCTGCACCGGTGGTACCCGGCCCGCAAGGGAATTTCTATAAAATCGCTGGAACGGGAAATTTTGAAAGTAATTTTTCACGGACTTAAAGCCCGGTAAATGCAGCAATTCGAATGGCTGGCCCCGCCCGGACTTGACTATTTGGGTTCTTATTGGCAATTTACCTCCCGAATAACAGGAAGCAGCATGCTTAGCATCATTCAACGAAGGCAGCATTTATCTTTTCAAGGCGTTCAAATGTTATCCCAACCAAAACTCCCCTGCAACCATACTTATACTTTTGAACGCCAGGTTTTGTCCATTTGACATTTGCTATTAAACTTTAGCCATCCGGGTAATCGGGATGCAGCCAGAACCAAAT
>SCUG01000161.1 GCA_004297645.1 Saprospiraceae bacterium
TCTCAAAACTGCTGCCTGGCGGCACGCTCTCTGCCCCCGAACCTTTTGCCGCCGAACTCAACACGAGGTTTCACAAAGGGCCGCTCTGTTTTTCAAATGACAGCCGCCAGATGTTTTTTACCGCCAACGAAAGCAGGCGCAAGGGCGAGGCAAAACTCGCCATTTACACCTCTCAAAATGAATCGGGGCTTTGGGGAAAAATGAAAATGGTGAACCTCGGCAGCGCTGACGCCAACAACGCCCACCCCGCGCTTTCCGCTGACGGGCAACTGCTGGTCTTTGCCTCTGACCGCGAGGGCGGCTACGGTGGCATGGACCTCTACGCCACACGCTTCCGCGACGGCCGCTGGGGCGTACCCGTCAATCTGGGGCCTGAAATCAACACCCCCGGCAACGAGGTTTTTCCCTTTCTTCACGCCAACGGCACATTGTATTTTTCCTCCGACGGCAGGGGCGGTTCCGGCAATCTTGACGTTTTTGCAGCGCTAATATCCGGTGAATACAATTGGACGGCGGCCACCAACATTGGCGCCCCGCTGAACTCTCCCAAAGACGACTTCGGATTCATACTCGATGCAAGCGGTACGGCAGGCTACTTCTCGTCGGCCAGAGACGGGGGCATGGGCAAAGACGATATTTACAGGTTTAGCCTCGCTTACCCCGGCGAGCTTGCGGAGGCTGTGCCCGTGCAAGCATCAGTGCGCGTCGTGGAGGAAGCTACCGGCAAGCCCCTGCCGGGAGCAGAAGTGACCCTGTTGCGTGCCTCGGACGATGGCGTTTTCTGCGGAGTGGTGGATGGCCACATGCTCTCTTTTTCCCCCACGGAAACCCCTGGTGAATTTGAAGCCAAAGTAAGCCGGGCCGACCCTTTTCGGGTGCCTGTACCCGAAGGTCTGCGCTCCGTTACTGGCCCGGAAGGCACGCTGCAACTGCCGGTAGTGACCGGTGGCAAGTACCTTTTGCTGGCGCAAAAAGAAGGGTTCCGGCCGCTGAGCCGCCCGCTCGAAGCGGAAGTGCCAGCGGACTGGAACATAGCACTGACCCGCACCAATTGCCTGACACTGCAAGGTCGTGTGCACAGCCGTCCCGGGGCTACAGCCATCCCCAATGCTACAGTCACTTTAGTGAATATGTGCACCGGGGAAATCGTGCAGGTGACCTCCGATGCCAGTGGAAACTACGAATTCCCATGCCTCGAATCGGACTGCGATTTTCTGGTGCAGGGCACCAAGGCCAATTTTAAAATGGAAAATGTGCTCGTCTCAACCATGGACCGGAAAATAGGCCAACCGGGGCCTCCCGTGTTGCAAGACCTGGAACTAATCGCCACCCTTCCGGCGCAGCTCCCTTCGGATGAAAAAGGTGGGCAGGAAGTGCTTTCTTTCGATGAAAAGGGATTTGACGAAAAGGCCCCCCTTGCCGAAGGCACCGCCTCCAATTCTATCGGCGGCATCATGGGAAACGGTGTGCTCATCGAGCTGAAAAATATCTATTACGACTTCGATGAATTCCGGCTGAAAGACAAAGCCTCCACAAGGGAATTGGCCCGGCTGGCTGATTTTCTCACCCGCCGCCCGGAGATACACGTGGAAATCCGCTCGCATACCGATAGCCGCGGCAACGCCGCGTACAACCGGGATTTGTCGGCCAAAAGGGCCGGAGGCGTGGCAGCATACCTCGCCTCGAATGGCATCTCCCGCGACCGCATGGTGGCCCTCGGTATCGGCGAAGACGACCCCGTCAACCAATGCACCGATGGCGTCGAATGCTCCGAAGAAGAACACCAACTCAACCGGCGCACCGAGATTAAGATTTTCAATAAGAAATGAACAATTGATGGTTCAGCAATCGTCTGCCGATCAATCCACCAGCCGAAAGGTTTGATAAATTGTGGTACCTGTTGAGGAGGTGTAGAAAGTTTAGGAGGTTTAGTCTCAATCGCCGCAAATGTTTGGCGTCTCTTTCGCCTTTTATTCGCCACGAAACCTCCTAAACAGTGGGTTCCTTGCTCAGTCGCACCCCAGGTCAACCCTCGATTGCGTGTCGTTATTTGGGAAGCAATTGCCTGAGCGGATGGATAGGGGCTGGTAGCGCAGCAAATTGGGGTCGTGAAGTCCATTGGTGAGAAATGCCGTGATGTCATCAACTTCCCCCTCGGTGAGGTTCAGCGGCTTGAACGCTGCGGCAAGTTGGCCATCCGGCACTGTGCCGTTTTCCTTCACTCCCAGATTTAAGTAAGCCACCACTTGGCGCAAATTAGTGAAGCTGGCGCCGTGGCCGTAAAACGGCGAATCGGCCATGTTGTAAAGTTGCGGCACCTTGAACTTGTATTTATCTGCTTCATTTTGGGTGAAACTAAAACGGCCGAGGTTAGAATCGGAGGTGGCGCCGGCGCCGTAGGTCGTTTCCGGGTTTTCGAACAAATCTTTCATGCCGAGGGCATAAAATTCCATGTTAGCCAAAGACGGACCATTGTGGCAACTGGTGCAACCGGCTTTGCCAAAAAACAGCGTAGCCCCTCTCTTTTCCTGCTGAGTCATGGCGTTTTTATTGCCGCGCAGCCAAAGCTGAAAAGGCGCCTGGTTGGCCAAAAGTGTGCGCTCGTAAGCGGCGATGGCCAGCCCGGCGTGCTCCCTGTCGTACCGGATGGCGGGGTCTGTGTCCGGGAAGGCTGCATCGAAAAGCGACTGGTAGTTGAGGCTGGCGCACACCTGGTCATCCATTTTCATGCGGTGCACTTGCAGGCCGGCGATGGCCTGAGTTTCAGTGCCCTGATAGCCGAGGGTGTTGGTCTGCTTCGGAGTGCCGGGAGTCCACAGTAGTTGAGTGCCGGCGTTCACACCCGTAGCGCCGAATTGGCCATTCCAAAGGATGGCTTCCTGGTAGGCAATATTTAGAGTCGCAGGGGTGCGGATGGGTTGCACGTCGAGGTCGGCGACGGCATAATCGGGATTGGCATGGCGGCCTTCGCCATTGATGCCAAACCCACTGCCACCTTCGGAGATGCCTTGGTGGCGGCCCGCCTGGAAGCCCGCACTGGCGAAGTGGCACGAAGCGCAGGAGTAGGTCTGCATACCGATGTTTTGCTTGGGAATCAGCGCCATACCGGTCTCATGGTAGAGCAGGGCACCGAGGTTCACCTTTTCCTGCGTCAGTGGGTTTTTCGGGTCTTGCGGAATTTTGTTGAATTCGCTGCTCATCGGGAGCACATAGTGGGAGTCGCCCACGCCGCCGGAGGCAGCGAGCAGGGCTTGTTCTAATTGGTCGTCCAATTGTACATCACTGGGGGCATTGTCTTTTTTGCAGGCGGCAAAAAACAACACCAAGGCTGCCAGGCCGTAAAGGGAATTACATTTCATAAGACTGGTGATTAATGGTTGATGTAAAAGTAGTGTGAATTACCGATAGGACAGGAGGCGCTGCCAACTCCGCCGAAAAGAGACAGGCTGGATGCATCACTTTTTGCATACACAGCAAGAATCATACTTGGCTGAAACGATTCGGGCAATTTCGGGAAAATACATGCCCGAAATAGCTGCAATGGCCTAAATTCGCCGCCATAAGTTAGTCCACTTTTCAAAATTCAAGCCAGCATGAACATCAACCTCATTTCCGACACTGTGACGAAGCCCACTCCTGCCATGCTCCAAGCCATGATGGCCGCCGAAGTGGGCGATGACGTATTCGGGGAAGACCCTACGGTGAACGCCCTTCAATCCAAAGCCGCTACTTTGTTCGGCAAAGAAGCGGGCCTGTTTTGCCCTTCCGGCACCATGACCAACCAAATCGCCATCAAGTGCCACACGCAGCCCCTCGACGAGGTCATCTGCGACCACTACTCCCACGTCTATCAATACGAAGCCGGCGGTTACGCTTTTAACTCCGGCGCCGCCATAAACCTCATTGCCGGCACAAATGGCAAAATCACGGCAGGGCAAATTGAGGTGGCCATCAAACCCGTGCACGACTGGTTGCCGCTCAGCCGTCTTGTGGTTTTGGAAAACACGGCCAACAAAGGCGGCGGCAGCATCTACACCCTCGCCGAAATGCGTGCCATCAGCAAGCTTTGCCGCAAGCGGGGCCTGCGCCTCCACCTCGACGGCGCCCGCATTTTCAACGCACTCGTGGAAACCGGCGAGCATCCCGCAGACGTGGGAGCTTTGTTCGACAGTGTCTCCATCTGCCTGTCGAAGGGCCTCGGCGCCCCTGTTGGCTCCCTCCTCCTCGGCGATGCAGCTTTTATAAAAATGGCGCGCCGCTTCCGAAAAGTGATGGGCGGCGGCATGCGGCAAGCCGGGTATCTCGCGGCGGCAGGTATCTACGCCCTCGACCACCACGTCGAACGGCTGAAGGAAGACAACGTGCGTGCGAAGATTTTGGGTGAAACGCTGGAAAGCCTGCCATGGGTGGAAAGCGTGCGACCCGTGCAGTCCAACATCGTTATTTTCGACCTCCAATTCCCCCTTGCCGCCGCTTCTTTTTTGGAAAAATTGGAGACAAAAGGCATTCACGCCTCACCCTTTGGCCCTCAGACGGTTCGCTTCGTGACGCACCTTGATTTTACGCAGGAAATGCTGGAAAGAACGGTGGAGGTGTTGAAAACTTTTTAGCAGCTATTCCGAATCCCGCATTATTTTTGAAACAAATCATTTCGATAGGCATACCTTTAGGTAATTTTCAGAATCAATTCGTTTTCAAAATCCACCCGGAACATCCCTGAGAACAGTGCCATTGTTCATTGTCCATTGAAAAAGGGATGTACCTCAACTGCCACTCCTACTACAGCCTGCGCTACGGCACCCTCTCGCCGGAGCAACTCGTGCAGGCAGCCAAACGCTACGGCATCACTGCCCTGGCCCTGACCGACGTGAACAACACCTCCGCCGCCGGGGAATTCGTCCGCCGCTGCCAGGAGGCGGGCATCAAACCCCTGCTGGGCATTGATTTTTTTAAAAACGGCCAGCGCCTCTACACCGGCATCGCCCGCAACGCCGGCGGATTTTATGAACTCAATAAATACCTCAGCGAGCATTCTATAGATGGCAAACCTTTGCCCGAAGTTTTCGACCCCTCATTTATCACTCATCATTCATCATTCATCATTATTTATCCTAAACTGCTCAAGCCCATTTCCCAATTCAAAGATCACGAATATCTCGGCATCCGGCCGGAGCATGTGCACGGGTTGTTCAGCGCCGAAGTGCGGCATTACCCGCACAAGCTGCTGGTGTTCAGCCCCGCCACTTTCCTCGATGAGGAGGGCTATGAGCTGCACCGTGTGCTGCGGGCCATTGACTGCAACACCCTCATCACCAAACTCACCCCCGGCGATGTGGCTAAAAAGACCGAACTGCTCCACCCGCCCGCCGTGCTGGAGGATTTTTACAAAATCTATCCAAAGATTATTGAAAACACCCGCCGCCTCGTGGACGCCTGCCAGGTGCAGCTCGAAACTGGTTTGCAGGTGAACCGCCAGACTTTCACCGGCAGCCGGGAGGGAGATTTTAAATTGTTGGAAAAATTGGCGGTGGAGGGGTTTGGGAGGAGGTTTCCCAGTCCGCAGTCCGCAGTCTTCAGTCTTCAGTCCGATAGTCCGCAGTCCGATAGTCCGCAGTCCAACAGTCCAATAGCCGGACTACGGACTATCGGACTGAAGACTGCGGACTGCGGACTGTGGACTAAAAGACTGGAGACTGAACTACGGGTCATCCGCGAAATGGATTTCTGCGCCTACTTCCTCATCACCTGGGACATTGTGCGCTATGCGCAGGCGGCGGGCTGCCATCACGTCGGGCGGGGCAGCGGCGCCAACTCCGTCGTGGCCTACTGCCTCGGCATCACCGACGTGGACCCCATTGAATTGGACCTTTACTTCGAGCGCTTCATCAACAAGCACCGCCCCTCGCCGCCCGATTTCGACATTGACTTTTCGTGGGACGAACGGGACGACGTGACGGACTACATCTTCAAACGCTATGGCCGGGAACACACCGCCCTGCTGGCGACGTACAGCACTTTCCAGTTCAATGCGGCGGTGCGGGAGGTAGGCAAGGTCTTCGGTTTGCCGAAGGCGGAAATTGACAACTTCGCCGAAGAGGTGCTGCGGGCGACGGGCACGCAGGATGTGCGATATTGGAAGTATGAGAAGGCGAAGTTCGGGCTGGAACCTCCGGCGCCAAAAGCGGCAGGGCAGGGTTTGACAAATTTTAAAAATTTGTCAAACCCGGGAGGCTCCCCCCCTGCCCCCCCTCGGAGAGGGGGGGAGCTACACCCTGCTAAAATTGAGCAGTGCAGCCAGAAGCTGGGTGCTGAAGGTGCTGCTTTTCGGAATGACAGTGGTTTAAGTTCTGGGAAGCTGGAGCAGCTTTTTCAAAGTTCCCAGCCCTTGGCTTCCCCTCTTTCCGAGGGGGGGCAGGGGGGAAGCAATCTGAAATCCCACCCTTCCAGGGTGACAAAAAACCTGGAATCTGAAATCCTCCACTTTGCCCAAAAACTCCACGGCTTCCCCAACCACCTTTCCATCCACGCCGGGGGGGTGCTGATTTCCGAGAAGCCCATTTTTTACCACACGGCCTTGCAGATGATGCCCAAAGGTTTCCCCATCAGCCATTTCGACATGCACCACGCGGAGGACTTGGGCTTTCACAAATTCGACGTGCTGAGCCAGCGGGGGCTGGGGCACATCAAAGACGCCGTGGATCTGGTGAAAATGAACCAGGGCAAGGCTGTGGACATCCACGACATCGCCACCATCAAGCGGGACGAGCGGGTGCGGGCGCAACTGAAAAGCGGGCACTGCATCGGCTGTTTTTACGTCGAAAGCCCCGCCATGCGCGGCCTGCTGAAGAAGCTGCGCTGCGAAGATTACAAACACCTCGTGGCGGCGAGCAGCATCATCCGGCCCGGCGTGGCGAAGTCGGGCATGATGAAAGAGTACATCCGGCGCTTCCACAGCCCGCACTCCTTCGAGTACCTGCACCCCGTTTTCAAAGAGCATCTGGGCGAAACCTTCGGCGTGATGGTTTATCAGGAGGACGTGATGAAAATCGTACACTACTTCGCCGGGTTGGGCCTCGGCGAAAGCGACATGCTGCGCCGCCTGATGTCGGGCAAGCGGCGGCAGGGCGACGAGTTCGAGGTTTTGAAAAAAAAATACTTCGATAACTGCCGGGCACTGGGGCACCCCGATGCGCTGGCGCAGGAGGTCTGGCGGCAAGTGGAGAGCTTCGCCGGGTACTCGTTTTGCAAAGCACATTCGGCGAGCTATGCGGTGGAGAGTTTCCAGAGTTTGTACCTCAAGGCCTACTTCCCGCTGGAATTCATGGTGGCCGTCATCAACAATTTCGGCGGGTTTTACCGCACGGAATACTACTTCCACGAGGCGCGTATGGCGGGCGCCAACATCCATGCCCCCTGCGTCAACCACAGCCAATACCTCACCACCATCCGGGGCACTGACGTCTTCGTGGGCTTCATCCACCTCAACCAGATGGAGCGGCTCGTGGCCCACCGCATCGTCGCCGAACGGGCGCAGGGCGGCCCCTTCCGCAGCCTCGCCGACTTTGTGAGCCGGGTGGAAATCTCGTCTAATCAACTCGACCTGCTCATCCGCATCGGGGCGTTCCGCTTCACGGGGACGGGCAAGTGCGCCCTGATGTGGGAGAAGAACGCCGTGTTTGACCCCAAATTTTCGCCTGGCATGACGAGGGCGAGCGGGCTGCTTTTTGAAGGCGAAGATGCCTGCGGGCATGACAAGTTTGAGTTGCCCCAACTGGAGGAAGGCCGGTACGACCAGGCTTTCGATGAAATAGGGCTGCTCGGCTTCCCGCTCTGTTCGCCTTTCGGGCTTTTGGAAAATGAGGCGCTCGCCGCCGAAGGCATCACTGCCGCCAGTTTGAAAAAATGCCTCGGCCGCATGGTGATGATGGTGGGCTATTACGTGACCCGCAAGGACGTGCGCACGGTGAAGGGCGAGCTGATGCACTTCGGCACCTGGCTCGACCGGGAGGGGCACTTTTTCGACACGGTGCATTTCCCGAATTTTTTAAAAAACAACCCCTTCCGGGGCCGGGGCGTCTATCGCATCGAAGGCAGGGTGGTGGAGGAATACGGCTTCCCGTCGGTGGAGGTGGTGAAGATGGAGCGGGCGGCGTTCCGGGTGGATGAAAGGTATGGGGGGTGAAGTTTTATAATTCATCCTCTTCCAAAAACCGGTCGAATCCTTTCGCTTTCAGGCCCTTTACCAATTCTTCATCTTTTGACCAGATTTTACAGCCCAATTCGAGGGCAAGCGCCACAAATGGCGTGTCTTTCGGGTCAATCTCTTTGCAAAGGTGCCAAGCGTCAATGAAATGTTCCACTGCGATGAGGCTTTCGTTGACGAAATGGACTTTTTGCAGGATTTTTTCGTAACAGTTGTAAAGGTCTTCTTCAGTAGTGTTTTTGTTTTTCAGGAGCTTTTCTTTGTGCTTGAAAATTTCAAAAGCCATAAAATTGGGGCAATACCACTGGTATTTATCGCCCAAAAGCGCCCACCGGATTTTCGACCCCGGCGAGATGAGGGAAGCGAAAACGATACTGGAATCAACGATTATTTTCTCCATTACCGATGAGGGTTCAACAGCCGGTCTTGGTTTTTATCCCACCATGATTGGACGATTTCTTCGCCGGTACCTAAAAGACTTTCATCGAAGTCGAGCTTTTGAACCAGGCGTTCAATTTCCAGCATCTCCTGAATTTTCAATAAAAAATCCTGCCCCACAGCATCCTTGTCAATGGTGATAACCAATTGTTGTTTGGTGGATTTAAAGGTAATGGCATCCATGATGAAGTGGTTTTGTAAAGCAATAATAACTGAAAAATCCTTTTCCTTGATGAAAAGTTGCAAATCACTTTCAATAATTCGGAAAATCTTG
>SCUG01000162.1 GCA_004297645.1 Saprospiraceae bacterium
CTGGGCCGGCGAACTCTCCGACGGCCCAGTAGATTTGGCCGTATTTGTCCTGGACGCCGAGGCGTTTGAAGGTTTTGTCGTCGTGTATTTTCCTTAAATCATGGTCTTTCGGAAGTTTCACTTTTTCAAAACTCACCGACTCGAATTCTTTTATGCACTCTTTTAGATTCGAGTTGATGGCATCCATTATTTGAGGTTTATTATCACGCATATTGTCGAGGAAAGCGACGAGGTTGGAAGCGCTAGAATTGACCACATAATCTTCTTCCAAAGTTGGATAGGGCCTTTTTAACGAAGCAAGGTCAATTGAATAAATACCCACTTCTTTAAACGTGTGCCTGATTTCATTGATTATATCTACCCCAACAGGCATGTTTTCAGCCCGCAAAAAATCCTTGTAAGAAGCCCCTTTTGGAACAGGTCTTACACCTTTGCTGTGGTTCTCATTATTGTGTTTTTGTAATGAAAACTTATAAAAAGCCTGATTTAATACTGGAACATCATTCAGGTCGAGGTAATCCAATTTTTTTTCGCCTGTTTCAAAATTAAGGTCAAAATGCCCAATGAATTGATTTACAATTGGGTCTCCATGATTGTCTACTCCATAAAATTCCATTCGATAAATAAAAGGCACTCTGTCGGGTTGTACTATAATTGTAAATGATATTGGTGGCAACCCATCTAATTCATGTTGAAAAAATTTCTTGAGAAAAAAGTAATGCTTGATTTCATCTATAGTTGCAGATAAAGTTCCCTCAAAAAACTCCCCCAAAAACTTCAACGCCTTCAATAAATTACTCTTCCCCGAATTGTTCGGCCCAATCAACAGGTTGACCTCCTGCAAGTCCAGCGTCACGTCCTGCAAGCTCCTGAAGTTCTGAATTCGAATGGTCTTTATCATGTGCTGTGAGTTGAAAATAAGATTATTGAGGGTAAAGATAGTGGGTTTTTAAAAAAATCCTTCTGTCAGGTTCCGGCATCCACCAGTCATTGCAAGTTCCCTCCACACCCACCAGTTGTCACCAGTTTAGCGCAGCGTAACTGGTGACTGTCCCACCACAAAACAACACCCTTCCCCTCCAAACACCAAGCATTCTGGCTGTGGGGAAATGGCGCAACCTCACAACGCCCGCTGCCGCAACCTCCCCCTTGCATAAGTCGTGAAAAAGCCTACCAAAGACCGCCCTTCTGCCAGCAAATCAAGCAGCAAATCCGCAGGCTCGTCCGGGTGGAGCGGCTGCATCCGATAGTAGAAAATACCAGCGGGTTTGGGAAGGTTGAGTTGGTAAATCAGCTTGCCGTAGTCACGGTCGAAGGTGAGAATTATGGATTGCTCGGCGGCGGCTTTGAGCAAAATGGTTTCGTCGGGCTGCCCTTGCATCATCAAGGTGACAGATTCCACTTCATGCCCGGCAGCAATTAGCTTCCTAACCGAGGCAAGTGGGTAGTTTTCGTTGGCCAGTAGCTTCATCAGGCTGTAATTACGATTTCATCTTCCATGCACTCCTGCACATAAGCGAAGACTGCCCGGAGGCTTTCTTTGGTGAGTTGTGGGTAGTTTTCCAACACTTGCTGCTCCGTCCAGCCATTGCTGAACAGCCCCAAGATGAAAACCACGGAAAGGCGGGTG
>SCUG01000163.1 GCA_004297645.1 Saprospiraceae bacterium
TCTAAGATGAGCCTAAAAAGATAACTTTGCGCAAAATTAAACGAAATGAGCATGGATATAACAATCACACACACTAAAAATTCGAAAGTCCATGATGTGGATTTCGAAAACCTGCCATTCGGCCGAATATTTTCCGACCATATTTTTGTCGCTGATTATTACGACGGTGAATGGCAGGATGCCCGTATCGAGCCTTTCCATAAATTCCAATTGCATCCGGCCACCATGGCGCTTCACTACGGCCAGGCAATTTTCGAAGGCATGAAAGCCTCGAAAAGCTTCGACGGCAAACCGATGCTATTCCGGCCCGAAGACCATGCCCATCGTTTCAATGCATCGGCCGCCCGTTTGTGCATGCCCGATATCCCGGTGAAGCTCTTCATGACCGGACTTAATAAGCTTGTTTCATTAGACCAGGCATGGATTCCTCCACAGGAGGGCAGCGCTTTGTACATCCGCCCCACGATGATTGCCACTGATGAGTTTATCGGCGTGAAACCATCTCAACATTATAAGTTTTTTATTCTCACCTGCCCCGTAGGTCCATACTACCCCAAGCCGGTGAAATTAGTAGCCGAAACAAAATACGTGAGGGCCGTTCTCGGTGGCACAGGCGAAGCCAAGGCCGCCGGAAACTATGCCGGGGCGATGCTCCCTTCGAAGTTGGCGCAGGACAGTGGATTCGACCAGGTGCTATGGCTCGATGCCAAGGAGTTTAAGTACATCCAGGAATGCGGCACCATGAATGTCTTTTTCGTTATCAATGGGAAAGTCATCACTCCGCCATTGTATGGCACCATTCTCAATGGTGTCACCCGTAGATCCGCTCTCCAAATACTAAGCGAGGCGGGTTACGATGTGGAGGAATATCCCATCACGATAGACGAATTAGTGGCTGCTTATAAAAATGGCACCCTACAGGAAGCATTCGGCGCCGGGACGGCAGCCGTCGTTTCGCATATTTCCGATATCGCTTACAAGGACGTGATGATGACCCTGCCGCCGGTGAGCCAGCGCAAGGTTGGCTCATTTATAAAATCTACGATTGACGGCCTGCGTTCGGGCCGCATAACAGATACCTACGGATGGGTGGTGCCGGTTAACGAAATAGTCGAAGCTGCTGTGGTGTAGCGTTAATTCTAACAAAAAACAAAAGCCACCGGCCGCATTGAACTCAGCCGGTGGCTTTTTTTTATGACCCGAACACTTATGGAACAACCGGAATTTCTCGCCATCGGCCATATTTGCCAGGACAAAACCGCTACGGGAATGTTGCCAGGCGGAGCCGCAGCATATGCCGCCCGCCTCGCCGCCAATCTGGGATTCCGCACTGCCGTGCTTACCAGCACGTCCGGCGAATATGCTTTGAATGCTACCTTTCCCGGCGTGGCAATTGAAAATGCCGAAGCTCCGTTTACCACTGTTTTTGAAAATATTTATGAAAACGGCGCACGTCGCCAGTTGCTCCACCAAAGGGCACTTTCATTGACTCCAGTGCAATTACCGGCCACCTGGCGGGCAGCCAAAACCGTACTCCTCGGCCCAATCGCCGATGAAGTTTCTCCCGAATTTATTGGGGCTTTTGAGAATGCAGTAGTATGCGTTTGCCCGCAGGGCTGGATGAGAAAATGGGATGCCAATGGCAAAGTCACGTTCAAACCGCTCCAAACCTGGGAGCCTCTCTTTGAGGCCGGCATCATCTCCATGAGTGAAAGCGACACCGGCAACGATTGGGCGTTGATGAATGCCCTCGGCAAAGAAGCCCGGCTGCTCATAGTGACGCAGGGGGCCAAAGGCGCTACCATTTTTGTCAAAGGGAAAAAACGGTTTTACCCAGCCATGCCGGCGGAAGAGGTGGACCCCACAGGTGCCGGCGATATTTTTGCCACGGCGTTTACTTTGCGTTTTTATAAAACGGAGGATGTGGAAGATTCGGCGGCGTTCGCCCATGCAGCAGCTTCGCTCAGCGTGGAGTCAAATGGTGTAGAAGAGCTACCAACTAAAGAAAAAGTGGAGAAACGCTATGAACAGTATTTGGAGCTATTTTGCGCGAAGCGCCTGGTAAAGAGAAGATGAGGCGCAGGGTAAGCAGCCCAGGTGTAAACCTCCTCACCTAAAAATCAAGATACCTTGCTAAAACACCCCTGCACCAATTCATTCCACTCCTGGCCGAGAGTGTATTCGGGAATTTCGAGACCAGCCTGGCGGTACCAATAATGGGCATTTCGCAAGTCGCCATCTTTACGGTGGAGGTAGGCATGTAAATGAAAACCTTCTGTGGAGGACAGGTGTTGTGCAATCTCGTGTGCTTGATTCCAGTCGTTTCGGCCATCGTACCAAAGAGCCTTCAACATTTCATCAACCTCTTCGGGCGGCACCGGGCTTG
>SCUG01000164.1 GCA_004297645.1 Saprospiraceae bacterium
CAAACAGTCCCCGGCAGAGTTCCTCGATTTTGCCAATAGTTTTCAGTTCAATCTTCAGGCGTTTTTTCTCCAACCCCTTGGAGTTGTATTTCGAGATAAAAATCTGGCGGAAGCCTAGCCTGTCGGCTTCCTGAATGCGCTGCTCGATGCGGTTCACGGCCCTGATTTCACCACTAAGCCCCACCTCGCCGGCGAAGCAAATATCGTTGGACACCGCCACATCCTGAAGGGAAGAGACGAGCGCCGCCACGATGGCAAGGTCTATGGCGGGGTCATCTACCCGGATGCCACCCGCGATGTTGAGGAACACATCGTTTTGGGCAAATGGAAAGCCGACGCGTTTTTCCAAAACAGCCAGTAACATGCTGAGCCGCCGCAGGTCGAAGCCTGTCGCCGTTCTTTGCGGAGTGCCGAAAACGGCAGTGCTAACTAATGCCTGCGTTTCGATGAGCATGGGCCGCAAGCCTTCAATGGTGGCGGCCACCGCGCTACCGCTCAGGTCTTCATCGGTTTGCGACAGAAGTAGTTCCGATGGGTTGGATACCTCCCGGAGACCAGTGGCCTGCATTTCGTAAATGCCCAACTCATCGGTGGAGCCAAACCTGTTTTTCAGCGTCCGCAAGATTCGGTAAGTGTAATTGCGGTCGCCCTCGAATTGGAGCACGGTGTCAACGATATGTTCCAACAACTTGGGGCCTGCAATGGCGCCGTCTTTGGTGATGTGGCCGATGAGAAACACAGGGATGTTCGTTTCTTTGGCGAACCGTTGCAGCTCTCCCGCACAATCGCGTACCTGCGAGATACTTCCCGGTGTGGAGTCAATGTGGGGCGACGAAAGCGTCTGAATGGAATCTATAACTATAAGGTCTGGAGCGAGATTTTGGGCATGTGCCAAAATCTTGGAGGTATTGGTCTCGGTGAGCAAGTAGCAGTCCGATTGGAGGTTGCCGAGTCTATCAGCGCGCATCTTTATTTGCTCCTCGCTCTCTTCCCCACTGACATAAAGGATTTTGGCTTTCACGTGGAGGGCAAGTTGTAGCATCAGGGTGGACTTGCCAATGCCGGGCTGCCCCCCCAACAGCACCAACGAGCCGCTCACTATACCACCACCCAGCACACGATTGAGTTCAGCATCTGGAGTGATAAGGCGGTGGGTATTACCGGTTTGAACATCGGGCAGAGGAACGGGTTTCGCTTCTGCGTTCTTTCCGGCGGCTCCTCTCCACAGGCGGCTGCGCTCTTCAGGAGCTGTCTCCTGTACGATGACTTCTTCCTGGATGGTGTTCCACTCTCCACAGTTTTGGCAGCGGCCCATCCATTTGGGTGAAGTAGCGCCACAATCGGCGCAGATGAAAATTTTTTTAACTTTTGCCAAGACATTTTTTTTGAAAGTGGCTTGATAAAGAGCCTCTAAATTCGGGGCTTTCAGCATGCTTTGTGCAGTTTTTACACTAAAAATTATTTTTGGGCAGTTTTTTTGTGTGCTAATACATCAAAACGATTACCTTTGCTCCGCTCTTGGTAGAAATGTGTGGGCACACAGTGTTGGAATTATTTTTAAAAAAAAAGTCTGCCCATTGTTTTTATTTGTTGGCTTTATTTCGATTTTGCACCCGGATTTCAGCGAAAGCAAAAATCGACTTTTAATAAAGTCGCAGCGTTTTAAAGAAAGCGCCCTTTTCAGTTAAGACTATACAACCTTCGGGTTCAAGAAATATGTAGATTGTTTTCATTTGGTTTTTTGGGGTTATACAGGGTGCAACCACGTGT
>SCUG01000165.1 GCA_004297645.1 Saprospiraceae bacterium
GAACTTCAGCATCAGTGCCGGCGTAGGTTTCATAGCATTGTTTGGAGTTGCCGTCTTGTTCGGAATTGTGCTGGTGAATTTTTTTAACCGCCTTGAAGCGGAAGGAATGGACGATGTAAAAGAAAGAGTGATTCATGGGACAAGGGCGATACTCCGGCCGGTCTTAATGGCTTCTTTTCTTGCGGCATTCGGGTTTTTGCCGATGGCACTGGCAACTTCGCAGGGCGCTGAAGTGCAGCGGCCATTGGCAACGGTTGTTATTGGTGGAATATTTTCAGCCACTGCCTTGACGCTTATCGTGCTTCCTGCCCTCTATATCCTTTTTTCAGGAAAGAAGAAAACAACATCGAATGACGAAGAAATCGAAAACTAATTTGAGATGATAAATAAGATTATTCAGTTCTCCATCAATAACAAGCTCATCATCGGGCTGTTCACCCTTGCGCTGATTGCCTGGGGAAGTTATTCCGTAACACAGCTTCCTATTGATGCAGTGCCCGACATTACCAACAACCAGGTTCAGGTAATCACCCTTGCGCCCTCCCTTGCAACGCAGGAAGTTGAACAATTCATCACTGCCCCCATCGAATTGTCCATTGCAAACATCCCGGATGTAATCGAAATCAGGTCTTTTTCACGCTTTGGTTTGTCGGTAATCACCATCGTGTTCAAAGATAACCTTGACATCTTCATGGCAAGGCAGCGGGTGGGTGAGCGATTGAAAGAGGCGGAAAACAATATCCCCAATGGTTTAGGCAAACCTGAGATGGGCCCCATTACGACTGGACTTGGTGAAATTTATCATTACACGCTGTACGCAAAGCCGGGTTATGAGAAAAAATATTCTCCGATGGATTTGCGCACCATGCAGGACTGGATTGTAAAACGGCAGTTGGCCGGGACGCCCGGTGTGGCAGAGGTGACAGGATGGGGCGGCTATCTCAAGCAATATGAGGTAGCGTTGAACAATCAAAAACTGAACAGCATGAACATTACTGTTCCTGAAATTTTTGATGCGCTCGAAAACAACAACGAAAACACAGGAGGGGCTTACATTGAAAAGGGAAGGAACGCCTATTTCATCCGTGGCTTGGGGCTTACCAAAGCATTAGGCGACATTGAAAATATCGTTGTGAAAAATGTAAACGGTTTTCCTATTCTCATCCGCAATGTTGCCAAAGTTCAATATGGAATTGCAACGCGCTACGGAGCTGTATCCCGCAACGGTACAGGGGAAGTCGTGGGCGGAGTCGTGCTGATGCTCAAAGGAGCAAACTCCGGAGAAGTTATAAAAACGGTAAAAGAAAAAATCGTCCAGATCCAAAAATCACTTCCCGAAGGTGTGGCGCTTGAACCCACCATTGACCGCGCCAAACTTATTAATAAAGCCATCGGCACGGTAGAAAAAAACCTGCTCGAAGGTGGTTTAATCGTCGTGTTCATCCTTGTACTATTTCTCGGAAATTTTCGTGCAGGATTTCTCGTGGCATCCGTCATTCCGCTTGCCATGCTCTTTGCAATTTCCATGATGAACATTTTTGGGGTGTCCGGCAACTTAATGAGTTTAGGCGCAATTGATTTCGGTTTGATTGTGGACGGGGCGGTGATCATTGTTGAAAGCGTCGTGCACCACATCACAACGAGCAAGCACCATGGCGCAGGAATGAAAAAATTATCAGGCGAACAAATGGACAATGAAGTCCATCATGCCGCATCCACCATGATGAGTTCGGCTTCCTTCGGGCAGATTATTATTCTCATCGTTTACATTCCTATCCTCGCACTCATCGGCATTGAAGGGAAAATGTTCAGGCCGATGGCCCAAACAGTTTCTTTCGCCATTCTTGGCGCCTTAATTCTTTCACTGACTTATGTCCCGATGATGTCCGCAATGTTCCTCAGCAGAAAAACGGAACACAAAAGAAATATTTCCGACAGGCTCATGGGCTTTTTTCAGCGTGCCTACAAACCGGTCATAGAATTTTCATTGAAAAGAAAAGCAGCCGTCATAGTTGGTTCTTTGGTTATTTTCCTTTTCAGTTTGTTTGTTTTTGCCCGAATGGGAGGAGAATTTATCCCCACGCTTGAAGAAGGCGACCTTACCATAGAATTTGCTTTGCCTCAGGGAACATCCCTTACACAAACCGTCTCCACGTTGAAGCAAATGGAAAGAACGGTAAAAGAAAATTTTCCGGAGGTGGAACAGGCTGTTTCGCACATCGGCACTTCCGAAATCCCTACTGATGCCATGTCTGTTGAAAGCGGCGATTTGATGGTGGTGCTCAAAGACAAAAGCCAATGGACAAGTGCTGATTCGCGCGAAGAACTGATGGAAAAGATGGAAGAAAAATTGGCTGTTTTCGCTGACGTACGATTTGAAATTTCACAGCCCATTCAAATGCGTTTCAACGAACTGATGACTGGAATAAGACAAGATGTGGCTGTCAAAATTTACGGCGATGATTTAGATGTATTGCTCAGCAAAGCCAATGAAGTGGCTAAAATAATTTCCACGGTGCCGGGCGCCGGGCCGCCAAAGGTCGAGAGAGTCGCAGGGCTTTCGCAAATAACGGTAGAATACGACCGCGCTAAAATTGCGCAATACGGCCTGACGATTTCTTCAATTAACCGCACGTTGAAAACGGCTTTCGCAGGCGAAGTGGCAGGCGTGGTGTTTGAAGGAGAAAAAAGATTCGACCTCACAGTTCGTTTGGACACCACCGGCAGAAAGGATATTGAGGATGTCGGAGATTTATTTATTCCGCTGCCATCCGGCAGTAGAATTCCTTTAAGACAGGTGGCGAACGTAACATTCCGGGAAGGGCCTGCACAGATTTCACGCGATAACACACACCGGAGAATTTTTGTCGGATTCAATGTGCGAGGCAGGGATGTGGAATCTGTCGTGCAGGAAATTCAGAAGAAGATTGAAAATCAATTAAAGCTGCCTTCAGGGTATTATGTCACTTATGGCGGTCAGTTTGAAAACCTCATCGCCGCCAAGCAGCGGTTGTCGCTTGCCGTTCCCGCAGCATTGCTGCTCATTTTCATCCTGCTGTTTTTTACCTTCAAATCGCTTAAACAAGGGATGCTGATTTTTTCTGCCATTCCTCTGTCTGCCATCGGCGGAGTGTTCGCTCTTTGGTTGCGCGGCATGCCTTTCAGCATTTCCGCAGGTGTGGGCTTCATTGCCTTGTTTGGAGTTGCCGTATTGAACGGAATTGTATTGATTAGCACCTTCAACCAGCTTGAAAAAGACGGCATCGCAGACATTAAAGAAAGAGTTTTGAAAGGAACGCGAATGCGATTGCGCCCGGTGCTGATGACTGCCGCTGTTGCTTCATTTGGTTTTCTCCCGATGGCAATTTCCACCAGCGCAGGCGCCGAAGTGCAGCGGCCCCTTGCCACCGTTGTTATCGGGGGGCTAATTTCCGCAACGGCATTAACGCTCATCATTTTACCGGCACTCTACCTAATTTTTTCACGAAAAAGAAAAATGAAATCAACCACCATTTCAACGGCAATGATTGCGGCGCTCATCTCATGCGCAACCGCATCGCAAGCACAGCCCGGCAGCCGCATCCCCCTCTCCCAAGCCGTTCAAACGGCTTTTCAAAACAACCTCTCGCTGCAAGCCAACCAATTGGACATCGAAAGGGCGAGGCTGCTCACCGGCTCGTGGTTCGACCTTCCCAAGACGGGCGTTTTCATTGAAAACGAAGACTTCTCGCCGGAAGACAAAAGCGGCGTCTGGAAACTCGGCTTGTCGCAGAGCCTCGAATCGCCCGGCGTGTATAAAGCCCGGCGGGAATTCCTCGAACGCCAGCTTCACCTGACCGAAACGCAGGTCGCCATCACCCAGGCCGAACTGAAACGGGACGTGAGCGCCGCCTACTACCTGCTTTGGTACGTGGAAGAAAAACAGCAACTCTACCTCCGCCTCGACAGCCTCTACACGAGCCTTTACGATGCCGCCGCCCTGCGGGTGAAAACGGGCGAGAGCGCAGGCTTGGAGAAAATCGCCGCCGATGCCCGGCTGCAAGAAATTAAAATGCAAATGCGCCAGTTCGGGAAGGACATCGCCATCGGGCAGCAGGCGCTGATGCGCTCGCTGAACACGACCGGGGCTTATCTGCCTGAGCAAAAACCCCTCGAAAAAATCACCGTCAGCCCGGCTGTTTTTGCTGCCAGCCACCCCCTCCTGTTGCGGCAGCAACAGCAAATAAACCTGGCGGAGGCGGACGTTGGCTTGCAGCGAAAGGCATTGCTGCCCGATTTTTCAGGCAGGGTTTTCAGCCAAAAGCTGTACGGCGTCTCCTCGCCGGTGTCGGGCTTTTCTCTTTCGGTGGGCGTGCCAATAGCGGGCAAGAGTTTCAAAAAAAGAATCGAAGCGGCGCAGGCGGAGCGCACCTTGCAGCAGCGCCTTCTCCAACTCGAAACACAAGCCTTGCAAACCGCCGCCGGCCAAGCCCGTCAAGCTGTAGAAAGGAGCGAGGAAGCCCTTCGGTTTTATGAAACCACCGGCTTGCGCCAAGCCAGCCAAATCCTCGATGTGGCGTCGCTGGCGTACCGGGCTGGCGAAATCAGCTTTGCCGAGCTGTCGCAGTTTTTGACCCAAGCCATTGGCATGCGCCAAAACTACTTGGACGCCCTGAACGACTACAACCAATCGGCAATCCAACTCAACTATTTCTTAAACCAGTAATGGGCATAGTGACCGGGTGACTTGAAGTCTAATGTCGTCAACTTAGTGAAAGCACCAAGTTGCACATCTAACATCCCCGAAGAATCGGGGCAGGCTTTGTAACCCGCCGTTTCAACGGCGGGGCAATCATGTCGTCAACTTAGTGAAAGCACCATGTTGCACATCTAACATCTTGTAACCCGCCGTTTCAACGGCGGGGCAATCATGGCTCCTCCTCACATCTATCTTCTTTGCAAAACATCCGCATCATACAGGTAGATGTGATGTTTTGCAAAGAAGATAGATGTGGTCGTAGGGTCTCTGCCGCCCCCTCGTTGAAACGAGGGGTTTCAAAGCCTGCCCCGATTTCTCGGGGATGATAGATGCAACAATCAATTGCCTTTAAGTTGACGACATTAGACTTGAAGTCACCCGGTCACTTTCCCGACACGAAAAAAATATTCAGGATGAAAAAAAATAAATCAATCGCAGCACTTTCCCGTTTCTTCATGCTCGCAGCGTTCGGAATTTTCCTTCTCCCCGCCTGCGACAAAACAAGATCCGAAACAGCACAGGAAGCAACCGATGAAGAGCCTGCACCAGAAGCGGAAGCCTCGGCTGTTACCATTACAAAAGAGCAATTCGCCTCGCTCGGCATTCAGTTCGGAAACATCGAACAAAAAAACCTTTCTTCCGTGCTAAAGGCGACAGGAAACCTGCGCGTGCCGCCGCAGAACAAGGCGAACATCACTTCTATCCTCGGCGGAACAGTACGGCAGATTTTGGTAAAAGAAGGCGACAGGGTACGGGCAGGACAAACCCTGCTGACGCTTGTCAATCCTGCGTTTGTAAAAATGCAGGAGGAGTACTTAGACGCAACCGCTCAACTGGCTTACGCCGAAGCCGATTATGCGCGCCAAAAAGAATTGAGCGACAAAAACGTGGCAGCGCAAAAAACCTTTCAACAAGCCGAGAGCAATTACAAATCGCTCAAAGCAAAATCCGGCTCATTGAAAAACCAGTTGAACTTGGTGGGCATCAAAGCAGAAAATCTTACCTCAGAAAATATCTCCGCTGTGATTTCAGTGCCTTCTCCCATCGCCGGAAACGTCTCGGAGATTAGCGTGAACATCGGCGCAACAGCCGATGCCACCACTTATCTCATGGACATCATTGACAATTCGCATCTGCATTTAGACGTGTATATGTTCGAGCAGGATTTGCCCAAAATCAAAAACAACCAGGTGATTGATTTCTCGCTCACCAATCTTCCGGGAAAAAATTACACGGCAAAAATTTTCAGCATCGGCAGCGCCTTTGAAGGCGAAAGCAAGACCGTCCCCATTCACGCAGAAATCACGGGCGACAAAAGCGGCTTGATTGAGGGCATGAACGTCACCGCTGGCGTCAACATCGGCAACAACCTCACCTCAGCCGTTCTTTCAAACGCCATTATCAGCCATGCAGGAAACGATTATGTTTTCATCCAGTCAGCAGGCAAAGAGTTTTCCTTCCAAAAAATACAGGTCAAGAAAGGCGTTTCCGATGGAAACTTTACGGAAATAACTCCCTTGCAGGAAGTTCCCGGCCATGCAAAAGTGGTGACCAACGGAGCGTTTTATTTGATGGCTATGCTGACGAATGTGGGAGAGGAGGAATGAGCATTGACACTCCATTTGCTGAGATCTAAGATAACGTGAGGTTCGGCTTGAAAAAATTGAGGCCATGTCGTAACTGGGTGAAATTGTAGGGTCGTTACCGATAGCTACCAGTATCGGCGATACATTTCACGCTAAACCTACATGAGCCAAAATTGAATTTCAGTTATACCTCGCGCCGTAAGTTTTGAGCATAAAGGTTTGCGTTCATTACTTTGCGTCCTTTCGTCCTTGCGTTGTAAAATAACGCAAGGATGAAAGGAATAAAAGCTGCTGCCCAAAACTTTGCAGCGCGCGGTATAAATAAACTAGTTCGTCACCGCCAGCGATAAAGAATAGTGGCGTTCAACCCCCACCATTGGCCGATGTTGCCTTCGGCCAAAGACTGACTGAGCATGCGGGCATAAGAAGCCTCGAGCCGCAACTGTAGCAGCCGGCGGAATTGCCAGCCAAGCCCCGCTTTCGCATGACCGGATACTCCGCTCCAGCCACTTCCATAGGTGGTGGGAACTTCGAAATGCTCATCCAGGTCTTTGTTTTCATAATCGGTGAGCTGGTCGCCGCTGAGGCGGTAATTGCCTCCGAAACCCAAGCCGAGATAAGGCGTTAGGTGTTTCACCGGCGAAAAATGATAGGAAATGCCGAGCTGGGCAATAACGTCCTGCCGGTCATATAGTACCCTCTCAAGATAGGCATTAGAATCAGGTGATGGAGGCAACGGAAACCCGGGGATAGCAAATTTTTCCCTGCTCTTGAGCTTCAGTTGCTGCCATCCGATGGATTGCCAAAAGGACCAGTTACCCTGCCCTAAGGAAAATTCATTTTCGAGCGTTAAGCGAAGCCCTGGCGAGGCATTTGTGCCGCCCTTTTGAGCCAGCGTCACTCCTGCACTCAGGCCCGTATCCATGCGGCGCAGCAATGGCAACCGGCGAATGGCTTTGTGATGCCCGGTCGTTTTTGTGGCGAGTATTTGCCTACTCGAAATTTCAAAAGGCAACAGCGAAATATAAGGCAATGCAAAAACGCTGTCCCATGGTGCCCACGAACGGGCAGCGGCAAGGCCAGAGCCAACAGCCTGCTCAAGTCCCGTTTCTGAGGTTGCGTAATTGCCGTTATCTTGTCCGCTGCCAGCTACCGGCACCGCATTGGCCACTGGTGAATTTATGCTCTGAGCGATACCGGTAGCCTGCCCCCGGCGTGTTTCCAAGACGTCCCCATTGACCGGAAGGGATTCGCCATTGTTGGGGGTTCTTGTCGCCGGGTTGCCGGCAAAGCCGCCGTCCGGCGGAGCGAAAGCCCCTGCCCCGCGAGCATCTTGAGCCGACGTAATTGCTGAGGTGTACACATTCCGGTAAATCTTCCTGAAGATGGTGTCGTATTGGTACACCGTAACTTTATTGACGATGGTGTCATAAAGAAAAGTGGTGCGTTGTTCTGTGATGGCGGAGTTTCCAGGGCCGTTTGGGCGAAGAAGCAGAAGGAGATTAAGACCGAAAAGTGCAGCCAAAGGCAATCCGAACAAAAGCCAGCCGCCGAAGCGCCGTTGTTGGTCGAAGCGCTCCAGCCTTGATTCCAGCGACAACCATCCCTCATTGCTATATCCGGGATAGTCATTTTCCTGGCGGAGTTTTTCTACGAGTTTTCGGTGTAAATTTTCTTCCATGTTCAAGCGAGTCATTGTTTTCCTCAAAGTTCTTTCAAATCGCTCTGCTTCAAATAATCGTACACAATCCCTTCGAGTTTTTTTCGGGCGCGCGCCAAGTTCGATTTGGAGGTGCCCGTGCTTATGTTCAGCATTTTCCCTATTTCCTGATGTTCGTAACCCTCTACTTCATGAAGGTTGTACACGGCTCTGTACTGGGGGGGGAGTTGCCGGACAAGAAAGGCTACCTCTTGGGCGTTCATCCAATCCACCATCTCGTCCGTTATGAGTTTATCGTGCTTTTCGGTCGCCTCCTCCGTATTCAAATCATGCTTTTGCTTGCGCAATTCATCTATCGCCGTATGGATAAAAATGGTGCGCGCCCAAGCCACAAAGGTATATTGCTCGTCGTATTGTTTAATTTTGGTAAAAATGCGGTAGAAGGCTTCGTTCAACATCTCCTGAGCATCCTCCTCTGTCTTGGCATATCGCAGGCAAATGCCAATTCCAAAGCGGTGAAATCGCCGGTAAATCTCAAACTGAGCGCTGCGGTCGTACCGTTTGCACCTGCGTATAAGCGACAGCAACTCTGCCTCTTTTTTTTCTTTGGTCACTACTTACAGAAGTTTACGTTTAGATGGACTCAGATGGTTGCGCACTGGGTACTTGAGATACTTATATTCTTCGCTGGTCACGAAAAATGGCAAACGAAATAAAAACGCAAGTTATTAGCAAAATGTAAAACAGCCAAAACCCTGATTCTACTTTTGCGCCGGGACTCCCCGAGTACAAGGGTATTATGTACTCTATCAGCAGGATGTTTACTGATACAAACAATGATTCAATGAAACCAGCAACGCAGGAAAAACAGGTCGAGCCTATCGCCATACCCGGCATCCACGGCCGGTTTTACGACTATTTCAAAAAATTTTATGGCGAGCGCAAAGGTGTGAAAGTTTTGGAAGTGGGCGCCGGGCACGGCGCTTTCACCCAAAAACTTTGGGACGACGGCTATGCCGTGGAAGCCTGCGACCTATACCCCGAAATTTTTTATTTCAAAGAAATAGAATGCCGCAAAGCCGACCTTGCAGAAAAGCTGCCCTACCCTTCCGATTCATTCGATGCCATCCTCGCCGTAGAGGTGATGGAGCACATCCACGACCACGAATTGTTTTTCAAAGAATGCCACCGCCTTTTGAAAAATGGCGGAAGGGTGATGGTCAGCACACCGAATATCCTCTCCCTCAAGTCGAGGGTGCGCTTCCTTTTTTCCGGTTTTTTTTACTCATTCAAACCCCTCGACCACCAAAACAACGACGGACTGCAACACCTCGCCTCTCTAACCCTCGACCAGTACCGGAGTCTGGGCATCAGAAACGGGTTCGGCGACATGCAGGTCGCTGTTGACAAATGGCAGAACTCGTCCCGTTGGCTGCTTTTTCTACAGCCCTTCATCTGGCTTTACTGCCATTGGAAAAAGATTGATTACCGGGTCCACAACCAAAGGGATATGCTCCTGGGACGGGTTCTTTTTCTTTGTTTTAATAACTGACATTACGCACTTGTAGCCCCGCCGGGGCAGGTGCGTTATGCCAGTTATACTTCCGGGCGTTAGGCGCTAACCTCTGAAATTCGTGCTTTTTTTGGCAGAAAAATTTGGTGCTGGCTTCGCCAGTATTAGGGAGGTCAGCCACGAATTATACCACTATTCGATTCGTGAAAATTCGTGGCTGGCCCAACATGAGGTTTTGGGGCGAAGCCCCCAAAACCCTATTTGCACAAAGCCTTTTGGGTTCTGGCTTTGCCAGCTTAGG
>SCUG01000166.1 GCA_004297645.1 Saprospiraceae bacterium
CATTTATATCCCAGTCAAACCGGTCATTTCAACGCCTGCACAAAGAGATGAAAGACTTCAAGGACGAGATGAAAGACTTTAAGGACGAGATGAAAGACTTCAAGGACGAGATGAAGGCTGCAAGAGAACGCTCCGATGAGGAGATGAGGGAGTTCAAAGATGAAATGAAGGCTGCAAGAGAACGCTCCGGTGAGGAGATGAAGGAGTTCAAAGACGAAATGAAAGCTGCAAGAGAACGCTCCGATGAGGAGATGAAGGACTTCAAAGATGAAATGAAGGCTGCAAGAGAACGCTCCGGTGAGGAGATGAAAGAGTTCAAAGACGAAATGAAAGCTGCAAGAGAACGCTCCGATGAGGAGATGAAAGAGTTCAAAGACGAGATGAAGGACTTCAAAATAGAGTTGCGGAACGACCATAAAGAAATGAACAAAAAGTGGGGCGACCTTGCCAATAAAATGGGAACGCTGGTGGAAGACATTATCGCACCGGCCTTCCGCCCGGTCGTGGAAAAGTATTTCGGAGAGGAAATTACCTTCATGGGGGTCAATGTCAACAAGAAGGTCAAAAGCCTGAACCTGTCCGGGGAATTTGACATCGTTGGCGTCTCTGCTTCTTATGTTTTCGTGGTTGACACGAAAAGCAGGCCCCACAAGGAATATCTAACCGATTTTCAGAAACAGCTTGTCAGCTTCGGGAAACTATTCCCCGAATACGGGCATTTGAAACTCATCCCCATCTTCGCCAGCCTCCGTTTTGAAAAAGCCTTTGTTGCGGAAGCCAGCAAGCGGAAAATCTACCTCCTCGCCTACCGGGAATGGGAGTACATGGACATCCTGAATTTCGAGGCGGTTTCGAAAGGTTGAGCTTGGGCAGTTTGCTTTGAACCAACAATGGGCCACCGTTTTTCCATCGAAAAAGTCTTAGAGGAAAGTGAAGCAGCATCGGAATAATTACGTCGCCATCATGGCCGGCGGCATCGGCAGCCGGTTTTGGCCCGCCAGCCGGGAGGCGAGGCCCAAGCAATTCCTCGATATCCTCGGCGTGGGCAAGTCCCTGCTTCGCCTGACCTTCGAGCGCTTCCTGAAACTTTGTCCGGCGGACCACATCTTCATCGTTACCAATGCCGCATACAAGGATTTGGTGAAACAACACCTGCCGGAACTCACAGACAACCAGATACTCTGCGAACCTTCCAGAAACAACACCGGGCCTTGCGTGGCCTACACCGCTTTCAAGTTGCAAGCGCTCGACCCCGCCGCCAACATCGTGGTCGCCCCTTCCGACCACGTCATCCTGAAAGAGGATGTTTTTATTGAAAAAATACAAACTGCCCTTTCTTTCACCGCCAGGCATGACGCCCTGCTCACCCTCGGCATCCAGCCTACCCGCCCCGACACCGGCTACGGCTATGTTCATTTTGAAACACAGGAAAACGAAGGCGTGCACAAAGTGCACAAGTTCACGGAAAAGCCCGATCTAAAAACAGCGCAATCCTTTGCCACCAGCGGCGAATACCTTTGGAACGCGGGCATTTTCATCTGGACGGCCAAGGCCATTTTGAAGGCCTTTGAAAAACACGCCAACGGCATTTACCAAATTTTACAGCCTGGCAGCGCGCTGTTCAACACGACCAAAGAGCAGGATTTCATCAACCGGCACTACCCACAGACGCCAAATATTTCGGTGGACTTTGCCATCCTTGAAAGGTCAGAAAATGTCTTCACCATCCCCGCCGACATCGGCTGGAGCGACCTTGGCACCTGGGCCTCGTTGCATGCCGAAAGCCCGAAAGACGCAGCGGGCAACGTCGTTCAGGGCGAGCGTGTAATGGCCATCGGGGTGAAGGACTCACTGCTCCGGCTACCTGCCGGCAAGCTGGCTGTCATCAAAGGCTTGGATGGCTACATCGTAGTGGACGAGGAGGATGTGCTGCTCATTTACCCAAAAGACCAGGAGCAGGAAATCAAAGCGGTGACAAAGCAAATGGAGGAAATGAAGTGGGACAAATATTTATAGCGCTTTGCCGAACAGTGGCTGGCAGCGCGTAAATTTGTAGAAAATAAAGAAAGCTATGGTAGCAACGAAAGTTCAGGAACGAACGGCTGAAGCGCAAATCACTGAAGGAAATGTGGCGGAATCACCTCCCATTTCATGGGAAGAATTTGAAACCGAATACCTCAGCCGGGAAGACGAATTCAAATATGAATGGGTCAGGGGAAAGGTTGTGAAAACAAAGCGGACTATGTACCAATACCAATATTTTATCTTGGACAACCTGATGGAGCTTTTTTTGAGATTGCATTTGGAAAAAAAGGTCACAGGCAAGCTATGGACAGAAATTGATACTTTCTTTCTGAAAGATGCACATCGCAGGCCCGACATGGCTTGGTTCTCCGATGAGCAGGCAGCCCGCATGGCGCACCGTCAAAACCAGGTGCCAAATTTCATCATTGAAATAGTTTCCGATAACGACAATGCCGACAATCTTTTGGACAAACTCAGCGATTATGCTGATGCCGAAGTGGAGGTGGTTTGGTTAATCTCCCCGAAATTGGAACAAGTGCATATTTACAGTGGACAAAATAACTCTGTCTGCAAAGGCGGCATGATATGTTCGGCAGCACCCATTTTGCCGGAATTTCAAATCAGCGTCAACGATATTTTTAAAAAACCTCCGTTGCCTGTCTCGGAGGTTTCGAAGGTTTAAAAGGTTTAGAGAGGTTTAGTTAAACCCGACTAACCCGGCTAAACCTCCTAAATCTCCTAAACCTCCAAGACATTTATTTACCAGGATGATACCCAAACGAATACTTATAGTCTCCAACTGTGCCTGGAGCCTTTACAATTCCCGGCGCAACCTCATCAGCGCCTTGCAGGAGCAAGGCTGCGAGGTACTCGTCGCAGCGCCGGAAAAGTCATATACCGGTGACTACCAACATCCGCCTTCTGTCCAATTCATCCACCTCCGGCGGCTTTCACGGAAGGCTACGGCCTCCATCGGCAACCTGTTGTTGCTGTTCGAGTTTTGGAAACTTTACCAGCAGGTAAAACCTGACCTCATCCTCCATTTCACCATCAAACCCAACATCTTCGGTAGCCTTGCCGCCAGTTGGCTCAAAGTGCCTTTCATCAACGTAGTCACGGGTTTGGGTTATTGTTTCTTAGACGGCTGGGGCCTGAACCGGGTTGTCCGCCTTCTTTATGAAATTTCCCTGCGACGTTCCAGGAAAGTGGTGTTTGAAAATCCCGATGACCTGGCCCTGTTTTACCAATTGCAACTCATCAGAAAAGGCCAGGGGACGGTAGTCAATGGCTGCGGTGTGGACCTTCACCACTTCCGGCCCAGACCCCCGGCGGTAAGAATGCAGGGTAAAGGCAGTTTTACTTTCGCCTTCATCAGCCGCTTGTTGAACGACAAAGGGCTGCGGGAATTTATGGAAGCAGCGGGAAGCGTCAGGCAAAAGTATCCGCAGGCAAGGTTCGAGGTGGCAGGCGCCCCGGACAGCGGGAACCCCGCCGCGATTTCCAGCGCGGAGCTGCTCCAATTGCTCATCAACAGCGACGTTCAATACTGCGGTTTCTGCAAAGACGTCCGGCCGCTCATTGCCAACAGCGATTGCATCGTCTTGCCTTCTTACCGCGAAGGGCTTCCCAAAATCTGCCTCGAAGCCATGGCCATGGCCAAGCCGCTCATCGTCACCGACGTGCCCGGCTGCCGCGAAGTAGTGGAACATGGCGTCAACGGCTACCTCGTTCCGGCGAAATCGGCCAGTGCCTTGTCGCTGGCAATGGAGCAAATGCTCCTGCTCGATGCCGCCGAAAGGGCAGCGATGGGCCAGGCCAGCCGCCAAAAAGCGGAACGGGAATTCCGGGACGAGGTGGTGGTGGGGCAGTATCTCAGGATACTGGGAGATGCGATGGGCATTGGTTGGGTAAAAACACAACCGCAATGCGAAGCAACCTCCCGGAGGCAGACCTTAGAGGTGACACCTTTTGAAAAGGTGTCACCTCTAAGGTCGGAGAGGTGACACCTTTTCAAAAGGTGTCACCTCTAAAGGTGTCACCTCTCCACTTTTCTTCGTTGCGCCGAAGGCGCAAGCGCCCATTGAATGTTGACCATCGCCCTACCCTCCCGCCAGCCGGAACTGCACTATGCAGCCACCCTCCTCTTCGGCGAATTCCTCGGCCTCCAATTTTCCCTGACAAATTCCCCCGCCAGCACTGCTACCGAAATCAAATTGCCCAACGGGGCCACTCTGGTTTTGGGAGACCATTTCTTCCACAAATACGACTCGCTCGCTGAGTTTCAAATCCCGGCAACCGTAGCTTGGGTAAACAAAACCCAAAACCCCTTCCTCTGCCAGGCCAACCTGCCAGTGCTTTTTGGCGAAGCCAGACTCCAGGTTTCTGAAAAAAAAATAACCTGCGGCATTGACGTACTTGCCACCATTTTCTTCATGCTCAGCCGCTGGGAGGAATACGCCAACCCCGCACGGGACAAGTTCCAGCGCTTCCCTGCTTCGGCTGCGTTGGCCGTAAAAAACGGTTTCCACCAACGCCCCATCGTGGACGAATACGTGGAAATGGTCTGGAACATGCTGACCCACCTCGGCATCGGGCAGCAGCGGAAACGGCGCAGCTTCCGGGCCGTCATCACCCACGACGTGGATTTCCCGCTGCAATGGCGCTCGCCATTTTCATTGGTAAAAAAACTGGGAGGTGATTTATTGAAACGGAAAAGCCCGCGGCAGGCCACCCGCTCCCTCGCCAATTATTTCAATACCAAAAAAGGCAGCGAAAAAGACCCCTTCGACACCTTCGACTACCTGATGGACCAATCGGAAAGGCAGGGCCTGCAATCCCATTTCTTTTTCCTCTGTGGCGGCGGCCACAAAAACGACGAGGGCCACCTGCCACCCCGCCACCCGTTCATGGTGGATTTGATGAAAAAAATTGACCGGCGGGGCCACCTCATCGGCTTTCATCCCAGCTTCGACACGTTCAACGACGGCCAGCTTTTTAAAACAGAGTTGGCGGAATTGCAGCGTTTTTCCCCGCAGGAAATCAAGGCTGGGCGGCAGCATTTCCTCCGCTTCGAGGTGCCCACCACCTGGCGCATCTGGGAGGAAAACGGCATGGCTTGGGACAGCTCGATGTACTTTCCTGAAATGGCGGGGTTCCGCTGCGGCACTTGCCACCCGTTCCCGGTTTTCGATATTCTGCAAAGGAAAATGTTGAAGTTGAGGGAGATGCCGCTGACGGTGATGGAGGTGACTTTCATGGTTTACCAGAAAAAAGCACCGGACGAGGCGCTGGCCGAAATCCTGTCGCTCTTGCAGCAGGTCAGGCAGTTCAACGGCAGCTTTGTGCTACTGTGGCACAACACCTCTTTTAATGCGCCGGAATGGCGGGCTTATGAAACAAGGTACGAGTCACTTATGGCCCTATTTTAGTTTCGGGGAAACATAGCTTCCAAAACCGGGCGGAATATCGAGGGCCAGCTAAAATGTTTTTCGGCGTGACGGCGCAAGG
>SCUG01000167.1 GCA_004297645.1 Saprospiraceae bacterium
TTTCCGGCAAAGTACCCTACCCAGAATTGCCGGGCAAGGAATACACGGAAGCGGAGTTGAACGGCTTCGGAGAAAGGGAACTGCCGGAACGTTTCAAAACGGATGAATTTCAACTGCTCCTGGTGGCTGATAAATACCAGACGGGCTTCGACCAACCCCTGCTTCATACAATGTACGTTGATAAAAAACTGTCAGGGGTGAAGGCAGTTCAAACCCTTTCCCGGCTGAACAGAATCCACCCCGGCAAGGAAGATACTTTTGTGCTGGACTTCGCCAATGAAAGGGAGGAAATCCTAAACTCCTTCCAGCCTTACTATGAACTGACCACCCTTGAAGAACCTTCCGACCCAAACCGGCTGTTTGACCTGAAAAACGAAATCGAGCAGGCGCAAGTCGTATGGCAATCGGAGGTGGATAATTTTTGCCGGGAATACTTTTCAAAGCCCAACCTTCACCAAAATAAAATCCATGCTTTGATGAATGCCTGGATTGACCCCGCCGTGCAGCGCTTCAAAGTATTGTCTTCGGAAGAAGAAAAGGAGGACTTCAAAAAAGCCGTGACCAGTTTCATCAATGCCTATTCCTACCTCTCTCAAATAATGCCGTTTGAAGATGTGGAATTAGAAAAATTTTACACCTACTGCCGTTTCTTGCTCCTAAAGCTGCCAAAGCGCAACCTGAACGACCGTTACAGGCTGAAAGACGAAGTTTCTTTGGAATACTACCGTTTGCAAAAAATCAGTGAAGGAGGTATTGTCATGGAGCAGCAGGCGGAATACAAGCTGAAACCGCCGGCAGAAGCGGGCATCCCGCAAGGGCAAGATGAATACATCCAACTTTCAGAAATCATTCAAGTCCTGAACGACCGTTTCGGAACGGACTTCAAAGAAAGCGACCGCTTTAATGCGGAACAGATTATTCATGAAATGGCATTGGATGAAATCCTGATAAAGCAGGCCTTAAATAATTCTTTCGACGTTTTCAAGCAAGGCAGCAGCAAGGAAGTTTTTATCAGCAAGGCAATCGAGCGACTAAACAAGAACCCCGTATTTTTTACCAAAATCCTGACCGATGAACAATTCGCCAACGGGCTTTTCAGCCTGATTGTGAAGCCGGTTTATCAACAGATAGTGCAGGCGTACAAGGAAAAGATTTAGCTCATGTAGGTTTAGCGTGAAAGCCAAGGGGGTTTGAGGCTGTATCAAAAGTTATCGCTAAAAAATTGTGACCAAATTCTTCAACACTGAGGCACAGAAACACAGAGTTGAGTTTAGTTCTCTGTGCCTCCTTGTCTCTGTGTTGAAATAAAAATTGTCAAGCTAATTCCATAGTTGCCTTTTGAGACAGCCTCAAACCTCTAAACCGGAAAGTTATTTACGACATGTTGCTAAACGAAGCCATTGATTAGCAACTTTTGCATCGGGAAGTAAGAACCCTCCCCCCTTCACCCATCCAAACTCCTCAAAATCGTTTGACAGGCCAGTTCGATTTCTTCTTCAGAAATCGTGAGCGGAGGAGCGATGCGCAGACTGTGGTCGTCGAAGAGGAACCAGTCGGTGATGACACCTGCGTCTAAACATTTCAGTTGAACCTTTCGCAGGGCGGGGAACCCGGCCACTTCCACGGCTATGAGCAGGCCGGCGCTGCGCACTTCCCGAATGGCAGGGTGCACGAGCAGGCGGCGAAATAGCGCTTCCTTTTCTTTTACTTTTGAAATATGGTCTTCCTCCAGCAGCACTTGCAAGGTGGCAAGCCCGGCGGCGCAGCACACGGGGTGCCCGCCGAAGGTGGTGATGTGCCCCAATGGCGGCTCGAAGCTCAGCGACTGCATGATTTCTGTGGGTGCCACAAAAGCCCCTATGGGCATGCCGCCGCCCATTGCCTTGGCGAGCAGCAGGATGTCGGGCACTACCCCATACTGCTGAAAGGCCCACAAGGTACCGGTGCGGCCATAGCCTGCCTGTATTTCGTCGAAGACGAGCAGGGCGCCCGTTTCGTCGCAGCGATGCCGCAGTTTTTGCAGGTAGTCTTTTTCCGGCAGATGCACCCCCGACTCGGCCTGCACGGTCTCCACTATCACACAGGCGGTATTTGGGGAAATCTTTTTTAAGTCTTCTTCCCTGTTAAAAACTATGTGCCGGATGCCGGGAAGCAGGGGGTAAAACGCCTGCGAGAAAGTGGTGGGTTCCATGAGGCTGGCGGCGCCTTGCGTGCTGCCGTGGTAGGCATTGCGGCAGGCGGCAATTTCTGGCCGGCCGGTGTAGCGTTTGGCGAGTTTCATGGCTCCTTCGGTAGCTTCACTGCCGGAGTTGGTGAAATACACCGAGTTGAGAGCCTTGGCCCCTTCGGGGAAAGGGAGGGTATGCAAGCTCTTAGCGAGTAGTTCCGCCAGTTTCACCTGAGGTGCTAACACGTATTCACCGTAAACCTGGGTGTGCATGTATTGGCCGAGCTGCGATTTTACGGCTTCCACCACCTTAGGGTGGCGGTGGCCGAGAGCGCTGACGCTGATGCCACCGACGAGGTCGAGCCATGCTTTGCCGGAGCTATCGTAAAGCCAGCACCCTTCGGCCCGTTCGATTTCGAGCAGGAGCGGCATATCGTTGGTTTGAGCCACATGGCGGAGAAAGAGTTGGCGGAGAGTGGGCATGAGCGATGGGTTTGCGGCTGCAAATATGTAAAAGTTTGAGGGGTCGTACCTCATTTTGGAGACCAGCGTTATCCTGGATAAAGTGAGATTGAGTCGCTAAAAAAAAAAGAAGAGAAGAGAAAAGTTGGGTAGTTTTGGACGCCGAATCAGGGGGAAAACAACTTTTTGGGCCTTTGTAAGTTTCTCTATTTCAAAAATCGAAAGATATTCCTTTGAGAGGATTTTGATACCAAGCGCATTTTCAGGCGCTGTTATTTGCTACATAAATTTCATTCACCCGCAATCCTCAAAACCAGTTGAACAACTATTAGATTTATGCATCTGCCGAAAATAACAAAACACCTTCTCACAAGCTTTCTTTTCTGCTGCATAGCCACGGCGGGGTTTTCCCAAAAAATGACCATCGTAAAAGGGGTGGTTATTGACGCAGAAACCAAAGAGACCCTGCCATTGGTAAACATCGCTTTTGCCGGCACCGCCATCGGCACTACCACTGACTTAGACGGCTCCTATGTGCTCGAATCCAAATGGGCTTCCGACTCCATCCGGATTTCTTATGTGGGGTATGAAACCCTGACCCTGCCCGTGCAAAAAGGAATCAGACAGGAAATGAACGTGGCTATGTCTCCGTTTTCCGTCATTATGAAAACCGTGGAAGTGAAGGCACATCGCGGCAATTACAAGCGCAAAGGCAATCCAGCCGTAGCCCTTATGAAAAAAGTTATCGCCCATAAGGGCGAAAACCGCATCGAATCGCAGCAATTTTACCAATACGACAAGTACGACAAGGTTCAGTTTGACCTCAACAACTTCGACCCGGAGAGTCTGAAGAAAAGGCGGGCGATGAAGAAGTTCCAGTTTTTGTTGGACTATGTGGACACGTCCGAGATAAACGGCAAACCCTTCCTCCCGTTTTTTATTCAGGAAACTTCGGCGAAGGTGTATTATCGCAAAAACCCCGAAGTAAAAAAAGAATACCGCGATGCGGTAAAAGTTACCGGCTTCAAAGACTACGTGGACCTGGAGGATTTTACCACCATGATGGATGTGCTGTACCAAAACATAGATATTTACCAGGACAATATCCGCATCCTCGACCTGACCTTTATGAGTCCCATCAGTACGATAGCCAACACTTTTTACCGCTATTACCTGACGGATACCTCAGCCGTGGTCAACGGCGTTCCCTGCACCAAGGTCTCCTTCATGCCGGTCAACAATCAGAACATCGCCTTCACCGGCGACTTGTACATCCTCAAAGATTCAAGCTACGCAGTGGCAAAAGCCGATTTAGGCATCACCCGCCAAATCAACCTGAACTTTGTGCAAGACCTGAAACTGTTGCAGGAATTCACCCGGCAAGACAGCACCTGGGTGCTCTCGAAAGACAAGCTGATGATAGATTTTGGACTGTTCAAGAAGGGGACGGGCATCTATGGCACCCGCACCGTTTCTTATAAAAACTTCAGCTTCAAAAAGGCGCAGGACGATTCGGTGTATGCAGGCACTGAAAATATCGTCGCCGCCGTTGATGCTTACCAAAAGACAGACACTTACTGGGAACAAGCCCGGCACGACACACTATCGGCCAAAGAAAAAGGCATCTACCAAATGATTGACACCCTGCAAAAGGTACCTGCTTTCCGTACTGCAATGGACGTAATGTCGCTGCTCTTTACCGGATACAAAGCCATAGGGTCTGTTGACATCGGGCCGGTAGGCTCGTTTTACAGCTTCAACGATGTGGAGGGTTTCCGGGCAAAAATTGGTGGTGAGACAAACCTGAAATTTAATCCCAAAATATCCATCGCCGGTCTGTTGGCCTATGGCTTCAAAGACCAGGAGTTCAAATACGCCGGGTCTCTTTTGTATTCATTCCGTGAAGATTTCAAAACCAACCCGAAACACTTTTTACGGCTTTTTTACCAGCACGAAGTCAACCTCGTGGGGCAAACGTTGCAGTTTACCAGTGCCGATAACTTCTTCGTCTCTTTCCAGCGCGGTTCCACCGACAGGATGACGATAGTGGACCGTTACCAGGCCGAGTATTTTCTGGAGCTGGATAATAATCTGTCGTGGGATTTGAAATACATCAACACCGCGCAACACCCTGCCGGCAGCTTTCATTTCGATTATTTCGACCCCCAAACACAAGAACTAACATCACTGGCGGAAGTGCGCACAAGCGAACTCAGCCTGCGCTTTCGCTTCGCGCCCAATGAGCAATTCCTCCAGGGCCGGACATACCGGATGCCCATTTTCAACAGGTATCCCATTTTTACTTTCAATTTTGCAGCGGGGTTCAACGACTGGCTTGGCGGTAAATACGAGTATCAGAAAGCCTCTGTCAATATCTTCAAACGGTTCTATCTTTCATTCTTGGGCAACCTGCGATTCGAGGCTGAGGCGGGCAAAATCTGGGGCAGCGGTGTGCCGTATTTCCTGCTTCACTTGCCACGAGCCAACCAGTCCTTCGCCTATCGCACCGGGGCTTACAACATGATGAACTACATGGAGTTTGCCAGCGATGAATACGTGAGCCTGAGCCTCGAACATTTTTTCAACGGTTTTATCTTCAATAAAATACCCTTGCTTCGCAAAGCAAAACTGAGAGAAGTCATCACTTTTAAAGCCATTTATGGCAGCTTGAGTGACCAAAATAATCCCGCAAAAAATCCGGAGGCGATTCAGTTTCTCAAAAACAGCGACGGCCAACCATTGACAACCACCCTCGAAGACAAGCCCTATATGGAAGCCAGCGTAGGGGTGGCCAACATCATGAAGTTCTTCCGCTTCGACATGGTGCGCCGGCTCACTTACCTCGACCGGCCCGATGTGCCGTACATGTTTGGCGTAAAAGGCATGGGGCTGCGCATGAAGATATCCTTCGAGTTTTGACAAAACCTACCGGTATTGAATTTAGCAGGTTTATCTAAACCTTCTATATTTTTAGACTTTGGGCACTCCAAACCCAGCCATTGAGTTGCATTGGTTAAGTAGTTAGTTTGTCCAAAGGTAAACTACTGGGCACTTTCGAAATTTACTCCCTAACCACCAAGTCGCTAAGAACACAAAGATTCGAAAGCCATAATCTTATAAAAACCGCTTTGTGCTCTTTGCACCTTCGCGGTTGAAAGAGTCCGGTAGCTTAGCCCAGGGGTACTTTTTTGCACTTTAGCGTGAAGGGAATGTATTTTCCAAAAGTGCAAAAAAATCAAAACGAGATGCCTAACTCATTGGATGTGATTTCAATTTTTTACGCAATGAAAGATTTTTCAAGGGGCTTTTTGTCCAAAGTCTATACTACTGGCCGTTAGCTTTTGGCTATTTGCTTTTGGTCGGCAGCCAACGGCCAAATCCCGATAGCTATCGGGAAATAGCAATTTCAAAAGGACAAAACCTGGCGCTCCAAAGTATAATATACTTTCTAAACCTCCATTGACATTGCCGCGTGATGCAAAGTTCCGCATCGGATGAACCCCGGCACCACCTGCCAGCTCCTCACCTTTGCACTAAAGAAAGAGGAAAGAACTCATTACTTTTGCTGTGTTTCTTTACGTGCAGTTTACTTGAGGCTTTATGTTCCAGCCTGTCAACTGCCCACTATAACCCACCAAACAGAACCCTGATAATGAGCGAAAATCTGCTCAAAAAGTACGGCCAACCTTTAGTTTACCGGGCCATCAACCCGTTCATCTCGCTATTAGTGCGGTGGAAGGTCAAGCCCAATACCATCACTACCATCGGCTTGCTGATAAATGCCTCTGCGGCAGCCATTTTCATTTATGGTGCAGAGTATGGCGCACGCAACGACCATTCCTACATCGGGTGGGGTGGCGTTGTCATCTTGTTCGCCGGGCTGTTCGACATGGTGGATGGCAGGCTTGCAAGGGTCAGCAATATGTCCTCTCCATTCGGGGCGTTGTATGATTCGGTACTTGACAGGTACAGCGAGATGATTATGTTTTTGGGCATTTGCTGGTACCTCGTGGCACAGAGTTATTTTTTCAGCTCGCTGTTCGCTTTCATCGCACTGATAGGCTCCGTCATGGTCAGCTACATCCGGGCACGGGCCGAAGGGTTGGGCGCGCAGGCTTCGGTGGGACTGATGCAGCGGCCCGAGCGGGTAATTCTCATTGGCTTCTCGGCGGTGGCATGCGGCATTTTTTCCGCCACCGTGGGTGGCGACGTCAAAATCGTGAAAGATTGGTGGCCCATACCTGTTTTTGAAACCATCTCCATTTTTACCTTGCCCATTGTCGTGTTGGCAATTTTGACGAATCTGACGGCCATCAGCCGGCTGATTCACAGTAAAAATGAATTGGAAGGAAAATCATGAAAACAGCCATTTTTATCATCCTGTTTGCATATTTATTCAGCCCTGTTGCTTCGGGGCAGGGCAGCACTTCTGCCGAAAAGGAATCCACCCCGCCCAATGGCCGCCCTGCCGATTATATCACCCCGCCTAAAACGGAGCGGTCCCTGTTTTTTATTCAGCGGAATTTAAACAAGAACACCATCGTTTACGACGCCAGGTTGAAATCCGATGGCAGTTTCGAGGGGAAACCCATTGATGTGTACTGGCGGCGTTACGCCACTACCGGTGAGCGCCGGGATCTGAAATGGCTGGAGCGCTCCTTTGCCTATGGCTACAATGCGAAAAAAGAAAAAAACGACAACAGTTACTGGATTGAACTGACGGCCTACGACAAGCGGAAAATACACCTTCAGAAAACACCGGATGGCAAGCCGGTCGCTACTATGACCATCGGCGGGAAATACTGCCAATTGGAGTATATTTGGGTTTTCGCCGACAACTCCGGTTCGTGGCCAAAAGTAAAACACGTGGACTTGCACGGTAAAAACATGATTACCGGCGAGCCGGTATTCGAAAGAATACTTAATTGAACTGAATACCCGATACTCGTAAGTCTGATTACATCAGGCACCAGGTATCGGAAAACAAGCAAAATAAAATGGGACAAACCGACTTTTACCACTCTGCGGCAAAGCAGCCGCACCAGATGCGCAGCATAGAAATGCTGAAAAAGCATCCTGAAATCAAGAACCTGATAGGCCGCAACCCGAATACCTTTTGGATTCTGGCGGGCCTTGTCACTTTCCAAATGGTCATCGCTGCCGTCCTTGGCAGGATGGGTTTCGGCTACTGGTGGCTGAGCCTTATCGTGGCGTATTTGGTGGGAGCATTCGCTACCCACCCGCTTTATGCCATCATCCACGAGGCTACCCATAACCTCATTTTTAAAAACATAACGGCCAATAAATGGTGCCTCATATTGGCCGACCTGCCCAACACAGTGCCGGGGGCCAGCGCTTTTTCCACGTTTCACCTCAAGCACCATTCGTACATGGGCAACGACCAGTTAGACGCCGACCTGCCCGCCCCCATAGAGGCTAAAATTGTGGGCAACAACACCGTCTTGAAAGCCCTCTGGCTGGCGCTGTTCCCGGTGTGCCAGATTTACCGGGCCTTGCGCTTGCACAATGTGAACACCTGGACGAAGTGGATGTACGTCAATATCGCCGTCGTGTTTTTGTCCGACTTTTTATTGGTGTATTTCTTCGGTTGGAATGCGATGTTTTACCTCATCATGTCCATGATGTTCGCCCTTGGATTTCATCCGCTCGGCGCCCGCTGGATTCAGGAGCACTACACGCTGGATGAGCATCAGGAAACGTACAGCTATTACGGCCCAATCAACAAAATAGGCATGAACATCGGCTACCACGTGGAGCACCACGATTTTCCCTCCATCCCCTGGCACCGACTGCCGGAGTTGAAGAAAATCGCTCCAGAATATTACGACACCCTCAAGTCGTACTCTTCCTGGGCGAAACTGATGCTGAATTTTATTTTCAACCCGGAGTACTCGCTGTACAGCAGGGTGAAGCGGTGAGGAGCAGGACGTTGATAGAGTTGTTTTAAAAAAAAAAACGGAAACAGCTCTATCAACGCCACCAGCCTTGAAAGCCCGCCTATCTCCCTTTCACCACCTTCCGGGTGAGCAAGCCGCCGTTTTCCGTTTTTACGATGAGAAAATACAGGCCCTCCGGCAAACCGGTGGTGGGGAGGGTTTTGCCATTCCCTTGGGCCACCACATTTCCCAAGGCATCTGTCAGCAGCACTTCAGCCAGCGCCATGCCTTCTCTTGGGAAAGAAATGCTCACCTCGCCGGAAAACGGGTTGGGATAAACGGCCGCCTCTATTTCACTTTCATGTTCAAAACTATCCGTCGTCAGTGGCTCGTTGTGGGCGCCCGGCGTAGGTGTGACCGGCTGAAACGGCCCGGTGCCATTGGGCAGGCGGCCAAAAGCAGCATCGGCAGCCTGCGGGCCGAAAGTGAGTCCGTCTATACGGGCAAATCCATTGGCAGCGCTGTCGAAGATGCCGGTGAATTCGCCGCTGGCACCCAGCTTGAAATTGGTGTGGAGCGGCCCCTGCGCCTCGTCGTTATCCACCCACACGACGAGGTATTCCTGTGGCTGAATCCAAATGCCGGGGAAGGGCCATTTACCGGGGGTGTCTTCCTGGTCGGAGAGAAAGTAGTTGCCGAGGTAAATGGGCACGTCGCTCATGCTGAAAATCTCCAACCAGTCGTCGTATTCTCCGGCTTCGTCGGCGATGGTGCTCAGGTTGCTCGCCATAAATTCGTTGATAACCAACGGCACCGTGGAAAGTCCCACCTGCAATTCCCTGAAAATGCACCGGGGTTGCCGGCTCTGTTGGCCTCCATTATCAGTGGCCTGCACGTAGTATTGCAGCGTTGAAACTTCGTTCAGCGCGGGGATGATGGCCCCGAACAAGCCATCGCCGGCGGCACCATCGGCGTGCTGGCCATCGTCGGACATCGGCACGCAGGTCAGACTTTGGCCGCTCCATTTGTAACAAACTTGCACACTCGCCAAGCTGCCGTCGTCGCCTGCACGGGCGGTGACTAATACGTCCTGGAGCGCAGTTGGGTAGTTGTTCTCCACTTGCGAAATGACGGGCACAATGTCGTTGACCACCAATTGCTGCAACGCGGAATTGCGGCGGGAAGTGACGAAGGGTTTCAGCCCGGTGGGGGTGTGGAAAAACGGCAGGGCTTCTTCGTAGGAATCCAGAAAATCAGCGAAGGTGAAGCCATAGTCGAGAGGCCGGTAAGGGTCGGTTTGGGCAGCCGGTGAAATCATGGTTTTCAGGGCCTCCAAATAGGGGAACAACGCCCCGGCGTGGAAGTATCCGTTGAGGAACTGCTGCATGTAATATGAATACCGGTCGCGGTATTCGGGCACCTGCATCAGCTTTGTGTAGATGGGCCGGGGTTCGCTGGGGTGCTCCCAATTGTAGATGTTGCGGTTGGCCCAATCCTCGCCAAACCAGTCAATGCCGAAGGTGTTGTCGAGGTCGTAAGGGATGTACTCGAACAGGCCGGTGGCTTCATTTTTATAGAGATAGAAATTGTTTTTGTTGAAAATGGGGCCATCCCAGTTGGCCGAGAGCACGTCGAAAACGATAACCCTGAGGTAGG
>SCUG01000168.1 GCA_004297645.1 Saprospiraceae bacterium
GACGACCGATTTCAGGAGTACCGGATTGGCGCCATCGGTCAGGTAGAAGTTGATGTGGGCGTTGTGGGCCATCACGATTTTGCCGTTTTCAGTTGCGCTTACGTTCACGCTGGCTTCCTTGCTCTGGTCCGTCTTTTTCAAGTAAGACAACTGAATGGTGGCCTCCAATTTCTCTGGTGCCTGGGCCTCTTCATCCTGCGCCCAGGAGGTTTGGGTGGCGAAACTCACCAAGGCCACCGCGACGAATATTTTGAAAAAATGCTGAATGATTTTCATGTCTGATTTCCTTTTTTTTGTTTCAATAAACATTGGTTTGAACGGCCTCGGTGGCTGCTCTTTTGCTCCTCATTTCGGCTGCCAGCTTTTTGGTTTCCTCGACCTCAGCGCCTTCTTCCACCTCCCACACCGACATGATGGGGAAGAGTTTGGAGTACAGGGTCAGCACCAGCAGGATACCCGCGATAGCGCCGGTGACGACGGAAAACTCTACCCAACTGGGGAAGTAGGTAGCCCAGTCTGCCGGCACGTCCTGGATGGGAACAAACGGGTGCAGCAGGGTGGGAACGACTATGATGTACCGTTTCAGCCAGGCCCCGAACACGACTACCACGGCGGTAGCTGCCAGGATATTAGGCCGCCGCCCTTTTGGGAAACTCATGATGATGATGGGCAGCAGGACGGTGCCAAATTGCAGGATCCAGAACACCTTGGCATACTCGCCGCTAAACAGGTCGGTCAGCAGGTGGCGTTCGTGGATGGCCATTTTATACGCCGGCACCCAGTATTCATTCAGGTTGAAATAGGCGTAGATAAGCGTCAGTGCCAACACGATGCGGCCCATGAGGTCGAAGTGTTTGAGGGTCATGTATTTTTCCAAATGGTAAATTTTGCGGAAAACGTACATGCCGAGTACCACGGTGGCAGAGCCGCTGTAAAGCGCGCCGGCGACAAAGTAAGGCCCGAATACGGTGCTGTTCCAACCGCCCCGCAGCGTCATGGCGAAAATGTACCCGATGACCGTGTGTACCGAAACTGCAATCGGGATAATGATGATGGTCATAATGGTCATGCTGCGTTCGAGGTACCGCCATTGGGTTTTGGTGCCCGTCCAGCCGAGCGCGAGTTTCCGGTACATCCACCTTCTCACGCTGGAGCTGGTTTCCTTGAGCCGGTCGCGGCAAAGGGCCATATCAGGTATCATGGGCAGGTAAAGAAACATGGTGCTGCCCACGAAATAGGTGAAAATGCAAATCACGTCCCACATGAGCGGCGACTGCACCCTGCCGAAAAGGATAAGGTTGAAGATGTGGTCGGGCCTGCCGAGGTCAATGATGGGCATGATGCCACCGAAGAGCAGCGACACGAAAGTCATCAGCTCTGCCGTGCGGGTGATGGGCATGCGCCAGTCCTGTTTGGTGATGCGCAATATGCCCGAAACGAGCGTGCCGGAGTGGCTCAGACCTATGAGGAAAACAAAGGTGGAAATGTACAGCCCCCAGGATACGTAATCTCTTAGGGCGGTAGAGGCCAACCCGTGGCGGAGTTGGTAATAGTAGGCATAAAATCCCCACGTTCCGGCGGCGAGGAGGATGGCTATCCAAATCAGGGTGCCCCTGCCCCAGCTTCTCAATGGGCGGAGGCTGTCTTCTTGTATCGTTCCTATTGTATGGTTCATTTTGTTACATCAATTTGTTGTGATAAAAATTTTGCGGTGCCAGGCTCGCCAGCGCCATTACATCTCCATGCCACTCATGCTACTCGTGCTGCCCGTGCCTTCCGTGCTGCCCTCATCGCCGGGTTTTGGGAATTTGCGGTTCGTAGGCGGCAGGTAATACACCCGCGGCTCGGTGCCTAATTCTTCCATATACCTGTAACCGGCCCGGTCTTCGAGCAACTGGCTGAGTTGGAGGGTTTCACCCGAATGGCAAGTGACGGCATCTTCATTTTGGTCGCCGAAGTAAATGGCATCCATCGGGCATCCCATTACGCAGGCGGGCATCTTGCCCTGGCGGATCATGTGCGGACAGAAATCGCATTTTTCGACCGTGCCGACGCGCCGTGGAAAGCCTTGTTCGGGCGAATACGGGAGGCTGGCCATTTCTGGCGTTTCTTTTGGATGGCCCCAGTTGAAATGCCGGGTAGAATATGGGCAGGCAGCCATGCAGGAGCGGCAGCCAATGCAGCGCTCGCTATCTATGAGCACGATGCCGTCTTCCCTTTTGAATGTAGCGTTGACGGGGCACACTTTGGTGCAAAGCGGGTTGTCGCATTGGAAGCAGGGTTTGGGAAACCAATAGGGTTGAGTGGTTTTGGCATCTTTCATTTTAAACACCTTAATCCACTCCCTGTCGGGTTCGTTGAAGTGCATGGTGGTGCATGCTTCCGTACACAATTTGCACCCATCGCACTTGGCAAGGTCTATCACCATGACAAACTTCTTACCTTCGATGCCTTTGCGGGCTTCTGCATTGGACACCGGCGGCGTCTTACATTCCAACAGATGGGTAGGGTCCACTTCAAATACATGCCCTTTCCGGTCGAAGAGTATGGTTTTTTCGCCTGTTTCGGGATTGTCATCCATAGAGAGGATGCCATCCATAAGCACGGCTCCTACGGCGAGTGCTCCGCCGGCAGTTAGCCCGAATTTTAGGAAGTCCCGGCGGTTCGATTGGTCATTTTCTTTTTTCATGTCTTTTATTGATGGTGGTAAAGGCGGCGGTTTCGCCTCCTGTTTCTTTTTGAATATCCGCCTTGCCTTTGGCACAATGCCCACCCCTTCAGGTTGAGCGGTTCAATGCCCATCTGCCCGTAAGTAATTTGAGTTATCAGGAGTGGAAGTGCAGCCGAAGCTGGCGTTATAGAAAGTGGAAAGTGAAAAGGCAACAACTAACCAGAACTGCTGCGATGGATAATTTCCTGAAATTTCATTGTACTCTAATTGATTTTACGCAGCAAAGTTGGCGTGCTAAGACTATCAATTGGATGACGAACGTCAACGAATATCAAGTTTGTTCGCAGGGTATTTTCTGCTAAAACGCAGGAAATTGACGCGGCCTTTAGAGCACCACCCAAATGCATGAATGGGTGCACCTGGACAGGATGAATGAAATAATAAGTTGGGTTGGCTAAATAGCAGAAAATCAGAAACAAGCGTAGCGGGCCATCATTCTGCCGAGCATCTCCTCATTTTTGATGATGATCATTTTGCCCGAAGTGTCAATCACGCCATCGTTTTTAAGCAAGGTGATTTGGCGGCTGACCTGGTCGGCGGTGGTGCCGGCGATATTGGCGATTTCCTGGCGGGAAAGCGGGATGCTGAGCGATTGTTCATCTTCATCAAAGCCGAAAGTCTCCATGATGTAGTGCAGGGCGCAGGCCACCTTCTCCATGACGGTCATCTGTGCAAAGCATTTTATCCGCTGTTCCATCTTTCGTAGTTCCATCGAGTAAAACAGCATGAGGTGGTAGGTGAAATTGGGGTTGGCCATAAAGGCGTCGTGAAGGATTTGGTTGTCGAAGAAGCAAATGACGGAATCGGTCATGGCCACGGCGCCGATGGGATAGGTTTCCTGGCTGTAGCCCCGGTGCCCCAAAATATGGCCATCTGTGGCCAGGCGGACGATTTGCTCATTGCCGTCAGCGTTGGTGCTGGTGACTTTCACCTTGCCATGCTGCACGAAATAAATGCCGAACACGGGCTGGCCTTCCACGATGATGTTCCGCCCGCTTTTGTAGATGCTTTGGTTTTTGGATTGGCTCATCCGTTCCACCCATTCCGGTGAGCATTGCTTGATGAAACACGCACTGTTCTTGCAGCCCGCACATTCTATTCTGTTTCCTTCCTGCAACATTTTTTGGTATTTTATTTCCAGTTATGGAACGGTAAAAAAGCAAACGCTAAGATTGAGACATTCCAACTTTCAATGCGCAGTATTAGCGCGCCGGTGAGTTTGTCTTGAAGGGTGATGTTAAGTAAGCTGAGGCATTCCCATTCTCCCTAAACGCGGGTACAATTTTACGCATAAACCACTGCGGCAACAATTTTTGGCCCATGACTTTGGTCAGTCAGGGCGGGGAGTTGCTGCTTTTTTTGGATTTTTCTTTGGTCAAATTTGTTCGTCCGGCCAGCCTTCCCGTTCTTGCGTTGCACATAAATATCCCGGCATGGAAAACCACTCATTTCAAAACAAAACCGCCATCATCACCGGCGCCGCCACCGGCATCGGTTTCGAGATAGCCCGGCAACTGGCCAGGCAGGGCGCGGCTGTGCTGCTCAACGACATTGATGGCGCAGCGGCGGAAAATGCGGTGGAAATAATAGCTGGTGAGGGAGGTCAATGCGTAGCCTTTTCCGGGGATTCCAGCAATTTGGAGTTGATTGGAAAAATGGTGGGCGAGGCCGTGGCGGAGTTCGGCAGCCTGGACATCGCTGTGGCCAATACGGGCATCACCACCTTTGGCAGTTTTTTGGAATACCGTGCCGAAGACTTCGAGCGCCTTTTGGCCGTCAATCTCAGGGGTTCTTTTTTCCTGGCGCAAGCCGCCGCCCGGCAGATGGTGGCACAGCGCACAGACGGGCGCATCGTTTTCATGTCCAGTGTCACTGGCAACCAAACCCACCCGAATCTCGCCGCCTATGGCATGACCAAAGCAGCCTTGCAGATGCTGGCGAAAAGCCTCGGCGTGGAGCTGGCACCACACGGCATCACCGTGAACGCCATTGCCCCGGGCGCAACACTCACCGAGCGCACCCTGCAACTCGATCCTCACTACAAAGAAGTTTGGGAAAAACTGAACCCAACCGGTGCAGTGAATACTCCGATTGACGTGGCGAACGCTACACTGTTCCTGCTTTCGCCGCAGGCGGCACAAATCACAGGGCAGACACTGGTGGTAGATGGAGGGTGGTCGGCGACAAGCCCGCCACCTGATACCTAATTCCCAAAATCTAATTCCCGCAAAATGTGAAATACCGCCGGGCAGACGGTAGCATTCATGGCGTGCAGGTTCATGTTTTTTGAAAAATCCAAATTGCTGGTGTGCGGGAATTGGCGGCATGCCTTTGGCCGGATATCATAAATCATGCACTCATTGTTGGTCAGCAAAAATGGGCAGGGCGAGGAGTTCATCACCGTATCGCCATCTTCATCTTCAAGAAGATATGTACGCTCGAATTGGGTAGGTTTCATCCCAAACTTCCGGGCGATTCTGGCAGCATCTGCCTTGGTGACAATGGGTGGGATGCTCGTGCAGCAATTGGCGCAGTCCAGACAGTTGATTTTTAAAAAAACTCTATCGTGAACTTCACTGGCCAAAGCGTCGAGGTCCTTGCCTTTCCTTCTTATCAGCCGCTTCACAATTTGCTTGTTTCCAGCGTTGGACTTCTCCTTTCTTCGCTGCCAATCTTGTATCAAGGTACTTTGAGCCATGCGGTAATCATTGAGAAGGAACGAAACGGGTGTCCGAGGCGCCGCAATGGAAGCACCGGTATAAAGTGGGGTGTTTCATTTGCGAATAAATATATTGCCGGGAGGAAGGTAAGGAACGTGTGCAAAATAAGATGTGTGTTTTTTCGGCGGCTTCGCCGCCGAAAAAACACACCCTTGTTCTTTTGAGGCTGTCTCACAAGTAGCTTTTTGACAGGATTGACAAGATGAACAGGATATAAACAACTGAAAATCAGGTGTGAAAAATCCTGTGAATCCTGTCTATTTTAGGCTTTTGAGACAGCCTCAAAAAGAACATCTTATTTCGAACACGTTTCTAACGGCGATGGCGAAGATCCACTGCCCGTTGCCCTGACCAACTGTTTGCAGTAATTCCATTTCGAATCAATTAGAAGGCGAAGGTAGGTGTTTGGGGCAAATTGCCTTGGTTGGATGTGAAAGTAAAGCTGCGCGGTTGGCAAAGCCATTAGTCCACCTAAATTTGCAGGAATCCAAATTTTGCTGCGCAGATGCTTTTACCCTTTTTAAATGAGCACGAGACAGAAGCTGGTTGCGATGAAGCCGGGCGTGGTTGCTTAGCGGGGCCGGTGTTTGCGGCAGCGGTTATTTTACCGAAGTGTTTTGTGCACCCTCAACTCAACGATTCCAAACAGCTTTCAGAAAAAAGGAGGGATGAATTGCGGCTCGTCATTGAACAGGAAGCACTCGCTTGGGCCGTGGCAAAAGTGGACCCGCCCGAAATTGATGAACTCAATATTTTATGGGCCTCCATCCGCGCCATGCACTTGGCCGTTGGCCAATTAAGGGTGGAGCCTACCATGCTGCTCATTGACGGAAACCGGTTCAGGCCCTACCGTAGCATCCCGCACCAATGCATTGTGAAAGGCGACGCCAAAATCATGTCAATCGCTGCGGCTTCTATCCTCGCAAAAACGCACCGCGATGAGTACATGACCGCATTAGCCGAAAAATTCCCGCATTATGGTTGGCACAGAAACAAGGGCTACCCGACGAAAGAACACAGGGAAGGCATTAGAAAGTATGGTGCTACCCTGGCTCACCGCAAGTCATTCCAGCTTCTGCCGGCAGGCATACAAGGTGAACTTTTTAAATAATGAGTCCCCTCCGAAAAGGGGGGTAAAAAAAAGTTCATTGAAATAACCGAATAAGATTTTGTGTCCTATGCTGCGGGACAAACTGCTTGGCCCAGCATCGCCCGGAGGCGGGCCAGGGGC
>SCUG01000169.1 GCA_004297645.1 Saprospiraceae bacterium
CACCACCCTGTTGTGTGTGCTTTTTTTTGCCCACCTTCATGCCACCATCCCATCTTTGCCTTACAATGTTGATGAATTAAAACTCCGCCTCGAAGCCATGGAGTGTATCGTGAAACCCCATTACACGCCAGAGGTAGAACGCTACATAAAAAACTACCTCGGCCGGAGCAAGCGCAGTGCCTCCCTGATTATGGGAAGAGCTGCTGTTTTCTTCCCCATTTTTGAAAAGTACCTCGAAGAACACAACCTCCCAAAAGATTTAAAATACCTCGCCATCGTGGAGTCGGCGCTGAATCCCAATGCAAAGTCTCCGGCAGGTGCCGGCGGGTTGTGGCAGTTTATGAAAGACACCGGCCGCCTGTACGGTCTCACCATCAACCAGGAAGTTGACGAGCGCTCCTGCCCGCACAGCTCCACGGAAGCGGCCATGAAATACCTCGCCAAGCAATACGAGCGGTTTGGCAGTTGGGAGATGGCCCTCGCTGCGTACAATTGTGGCTCAGGCACCATCTTGAGGGCACAGAAAAGAGCGCGCACCAATGACTACTGGAAGCTGGTGCGCTATCTGCCGAGGGAGACCCGCAACTTCGTGCCTGCGTTTATCGGCGTGGCCTACATAGTCAATTATTACGACTTGTACGACGTGGAGCCCGCGTACCCGTCGCTCGATATGCAGCTCAGCGAAGCTTTAAAGGTTTACCCTAAACTGACCTTTAATACCATCGCCGCAGTGACGGAAATTCCCGTGGACATCGTGCATCAACTGAATCCCCATTTTAATAAATCTTATGTTCCTGAAAATCCTGATGGCCATTATGTCATTCTACCGAAACGGGTGATGCCCGCCCTCAAGGACTACCTCGATATGTTGCGGCCCGACGACGGTAACGGAACACCCCTCCCGGAACTACCTGAAATAATAGACACGGCCACTTATTTTGCCCGCGATTATTATTTTAAGTCATTGTACACGGTGGTAAAAGGAGACAAACTCGACGGCCTTGCCAAACTCTTCGGCTGTTCGGGATATAGCCTGAAAGTATGGAACCACCTCACCAGCAGCCACCTCGCCGAAGGGCAGGAACTGACTGTTTGGTTCCCGAAGGAACTCCGGCATTTTGGCAAGGAAGTCAACCTCGTAAAAGTGAAACCTCCCGTGCCAAAGCCCGTGAGAGTTAGTAACATGGCAAGGGTGCAAAATCGCTCTCTCTTGCCCGTTGACGCAATACTAATAAAAACAGCACAGCCGGAAACGCTCGATAGCTGGCAAGCTACCACCGTAGCTACACAACAGAAGATAGCTCAAGACCAACAGCAAGGAGCTGGGAAAAAGAAGGTTTCTCCGTTCAAAAAACTGTGCCGGCGCATCGGCCTTACAAAATAATCATCGCCTCAGCACACAACATAATTGCTGATAAAACGAAAGGGTTGCCGGAATTCCGCCAGCCCTTTCGTTTTTTCTAACTTCAGTGTTTGGTATTGCCGGAATGTTTTCCGAAAATTATTGCTCCTTTAAAATTCGAAAATTCAAGTAAAAAATAAATCATCATGTCAAACACAAAGCACAAAAGAGCAGCCGGCCTGGGCCGCCGGGATTTTGTCAAAACGTCCACCCTCGCCGCCGGCGCTGCATTACTGGTGCCCAACATTCTCGCTGCCAAGGCCCATATTGACGGCAGCGACGCCATTAAGATAGCACTCATCGGCTGTGGAGGCCGGGGTACCGGGGCTATCATGCAGGCGCTGTCCACCAAAGAAAATGTCAGGCTCGTCGCTATGGCCGATGCCTTCCGTGACCGGCTCGACGACTGCTACAAAACCATAACGGCCGAAGATGTCTCCGACTGGACGGGAGTAGCGGGCAACTTTAAGGAGCGCATACAGGTGCCCGAAGAGCACAAGTTCTCTGGGTTCGACGCCTACCTCAAGGCCATCCCTCTCGCCGATGTGGTCATCCTCACCACGCCGCCCGGTTTCAGGCCCATTCATTTCGAAGAGGCCATTCGGCAAAACAAACAGGTATTCATGGAAAAACCCGTGGCCACCGACGCACCCGGCATTCGCCGGGTATTGGCGGCTGCCGAAGAGGCCAAAAAGAAAAAACTGAACGTCGTCGTCGGGTTGCAGCGCCATTACCAGACCGAGTACCGCAAATGGGTAGAAATGATGCAAGCCGGCGCCATCGGCGACATCGTCACCTCCCGCGTTTATTGGAATAACGACGGCGTGTGGGTTCGCACCCGCGAAGAATACTCGCAAAAAGCCGGGCGCCCCCTCACCGAGATGGAATACCAAATGCGCAACTGGTACTATTTCAACTGGCTCTGCGGCGACCACATCTGCGAGCAGCACATCCACAACCTCGACGTGGGCAACTGGGTAAAAAACGGCTATCCCGTGCGGGCGCAGGGCATGGGCGGCAGGCAAGTGCGCACCGGCCCCGACTTCGGAGAGATTTTCGACCACCACTTCGTGGAATACGAATACGAAGACGGCAGCCGTATGATCAGCCAATGCCGCCACCAGCCGGGCACCATGAGCCGCGTCACGGAGACTTTCCAGGGCACCAACGGCACCGCTCCTAAGCCGGGCGTTTTGCTCACCCGCAGCGGCCACGAAATTTACAAACACGACGGCAGCAACGACCCCAACCCTTACCAGGTGGAGCACGACGAACTGTTCGCCGCCATCGCCAAAGGAGAGTACCGCTACGCCGACGCCGAAAACGGCGCCAAAGCTACCATGACCTCCATCCTTGGCCGCATGGCCACCTATTCAGGCAACATCATAGAATGGGACGCCGCCATCAACTCCGAAATGAGCCTGATGCCACAAACGTTTGCCTGGGACGCCGTACCGCCAGTGCTACCGGATGAAAACGGCATGTATGCCTGCGCCATTCCCGGCAAAACGAAAGTGCTTTGACCTGCACCCGGCGGTTCAATAACCTATGAGGTTTCCAAAACCTCATAGGTTTTTTTTAAAAAGAATTTCCTGTTTTGAATAGCTGCTTCCCTATCCTCCTTCTTCTTCTTTTCCACCCAACATTGCGCGCTCAGCGTTTCGAATATGTGGAGCCTCACATGGGCACCGAATTTCGCATCGTGTTTTACGCCAGCGATGAAGCGGACGCAAATGCCGCCGCAGCCGTGGCCTTTCAGCGCATTGATGAACTGGAGCACATATTCAGTGACTACATCGGGGAGAGCGAAGTAAGCCGGCTTTCGGCCACAGCCGGAACGGGCCAAAAAGTGGCCGTTGGCGACGACTTGTGGAAGGTTCTCACCTTCTCGCAGAAGGTAGCTAAAAAAAGTAAAGGCGCTTTCGATGTGACGGCCGGTGCTCTCACGAAACGCTGGCGGCAAGCCTTCCGGCAAAAAAAATTTCCCCAGGCGCAAGACCTGGAATCCGCAAAAAAAACCGCCGGCTTCAAAAAAGTGAAGCTGCACAAAAACCATCAGGTGGAGCTTTTGAAGACAGGTACCCAGCTCGATTTTGGCGGCGTGGCCAAAGGCTATGCCGTGGACGAGGCCATGAATGTGCTCAAAAAAAATGGCATCAGTGCCGCCATGATAGACGGTGGCGGCGACATTGCCGTGAGTGATGCCCCGCCGGGGGAACCGGGTTGGGCCATTGAGTGCAGCGTCTATAAAGCGGGGGAATTGGACACGCGGATGTTTTTTCTGCGCAACCGCGCCGTCGCCACCTCCGGCGACACCTACCGCTACCTCGAATGGGAAGGCAAGCGCTATTCCCACATCATTGACCCCCGCACAGGCATGGGTGTCACCTCCCGCCAAATCGTAACCGTCGTGGCGCCAACCTGCATGCAGGCCGATGCCTGGGCCACCGCCTTGAGCGTGGAAGCCGGCACAGGCGTTTTCCGGCATTTGAAAAAGAAAGGCATCGAGGTCAGCTTTTCCCGATATTGATGTATTCGTCGCGTCTCTATCAAAGCCCACTTCCTTTTTATCAATAGTTGTCAAAAATTGCGGATTAGACAATCCATCGTTTTCAAAAAAACTACTTTTGCTCGCAGCTTACGCCGTAATTTAATGACCGGCTTAGAAGGTTGAGAAGGTTCAGCGGGCTTAGCTCAACCTTCTCAACCTTCTAAACACGACGCTTAATCTAATCAAAACAACGCTTTCCATGAGAGCTATTCTGACCGTCTTCGTGCTGGCTTGCGTCAGCATCACGCTTTTTTCGCAAACCGGCCCGCTCATCGCCCACACCAAAACCCCCCTTTCGGCGGTGGAGCAGGTGACCATGCCACCACAAGACAACGAAGCCCTGCTGGCCGCGGAAATGGAGCGTCGCGGCCCCGGCATTGCGCCGCGCTTCGCCGTCAACCTCGAAACAAATATCTCCCCGGCCACCCACGGCACCTGGGATTATTTGGCCAATGGCAACGCCGTCTGGCGGCTGCGCATCCGCTCGGTGGGTGCCAAATCGCTGAACCTCGGTTTTACCAAATACATCATGCCGCACGGTGGCACGCTCGTCCTGTATTCGCCCGATTACGAGCGGGTGATGGGGCCTTTCACTCCCTCCGACAACGAGGAACACGAGCAACTTTGGACGCCCGTGCTCAACGGCGATGAACTCGTCGTGGAAGTGCAGCTACCGAAGGCTGCAGTGCCCGCGTTGCAATTGCAGCTCAAATACGTCAACCACGATTTTCTCGGCTTCGCCGAAATGCTGTCGGGCAGTTGCAACCTCGACGTCATCTGCGGCGGTGCCGATGGCTGGGGCATCGTGGACCACTACCGCGACATCATCCAGTCGGTCGCCGTCATCGGCACCGGCGGCGGCACCTTTTGCACTGGCTTTTTGGTGAATAACACCCGCCAGGATTGCACGCCCTATTTTATGACGGCCTTTCACTGCGGCATCAACCAAGGCAGTGCGCCCTCGCTCGTGGCCTATTGGAATTTTCAAAACAGCACCTGCCGCCAGCCCAATTCACCGCAAAGCGGCGCCCCCGGAAACGGTACCCTCAACGACTTCAACACCGGCGCCATTTTTAAGGCTGGGTGGAGCAATTCCGATTTCACGCTGGTGCAATTCGACGACCCCGTCTCCGAAACTGCCGGTGCCTTTTTCGCCGGCTGGAGCGCCGAAGATACCGCCCCTTCCGACACAGTCATTTGCATTCACCACCCCGGCACCGATGAGAAACGCATCAGCTTCGAATTCAACCCCACCCACATCGGAACCTGGGGAACGGGCGCCGACCCCGTGCCAAGCGGCAACCACATCATCATCCCGGACTGGGATACCGGCACCACAGAGGGAGGCTCCTCTGGCTCGCCATTGTTCAACAACCAGAAAAGGGTGGTGGGCCAACTGCACGGCGGCGGCGCTGCCTGCGGCAACAACGAGTATGATTCTTTTGGCTGGTTCCATTTTTCGTGGGAAGGAGGCGGCACGCCGGCCACCCGCCTAAAAGACTGGCTCGACCCCGACACTTCGGGCGTCATCGTGCTCGATGGGCACTCGCAGATGCAGTGCAACTTTTTCGTGGAAGGCACGCCCGCCAGCATAGAACTTTGCGCCCCGGATGATGCCACTTTTACCGTCAGCGTCAGCGAGACGTTCGTGGACAGCGTCGTTCTTTCTGTGACGGGGCTTCCCGACAGCCTCACCGCCACCTTCGGTGAAAACCCGTTGCCACCCGGCGGCACCACCGTTCTTACCATCGGCAACACCGCCGCGGTGGGCGTGGGTACCTACACCTTCACCCTCGAAGGTACGGACAGCACAGAGTCCAACTTCTCCGAACTGTCATTTTTTGTGGCCAATGCAGCCCCGGCTCCGGTGGCACTCATAGCTCCGGCCAATGGCGCTTCGGGCCTCGGCCTTTCGGTTATTTACAATTGGAACGCCAACCCAAATACCACTTACCAAATAGAAATAGCGACTGACACCAGTTTTGCCAATATCCTGGAAACGGCCTCCGGCATCGCGGGCGGAACCTACGCAGGCGGCATTTCTTTGCAAATGCAAACCACCTATTTCTGGCGGGTGAAAGCCGCCAACGTCTGTGGCGGGGGCGGCTGGCCGGCGGCCTATTCTTTCACCACGGGGGCCATTTTTTGCGCACCACTTACTTCAGCCAATGTGCCCGTGGTCATCAGTTCCAATGGCTCCCCGGTCATAACTTCCACGCTGGAAGTTACCTCCGGCGGTTTCGCTGATGACCTCAATCTCACGAACCTCAGCATCCAGCATACCTGGGTGGGCGACCTTCGCGTGGAGCTTACCTCGCCGCAAGGCACCACCATCACTTTGATGGCCAACCCTGGCAATGGTGACTGTAGCGAGGACAATCTGTTGGTCACTTTCGACGATGAGGCAGCTAGCGATTACAACGTGCTCAACAGTTCGTGCAACTCAGGTGGCCTCGCCATAGAGGGAATCTTCCAACCCCTTGAGCCGCTCAGCACTTTCAATGGCGAATGGGTGCAAGGCACCTGGACCCTCACCGTGTACGACGACGCGGACCAAGACGGTGGTACGCTCATCGCCTGGGGCCTTGATGTGTGCGCCACCGTGCCCGACGATTTTTCCCTTTCCCCATCCACCTCATCGGTAGATGGCTGTGAAAATGACACCGTATTTTTTACGGTTTTGCCGGGCACGGCTTTCAACGACACGACGGGGGTCACCCTGTCGGCAAATAACCTGCCCCCCGGCGCCACGGCCACTTTTGACCCCAACCCGGCGATGCCCGGCACAGAAATACAGGTGGCCTTGGGTGGCAGCGCTTCCCCCGGTAATTATTCCGTGGACATTGTAGCCAATGACGGCACGAACACTGGCACAGCAACCGTGACGTGGACTATCGGCGGCGCCCCCGCGGCTCCCATTCCCGCCGCTCCCGCTTCTAACGCCACCGGGGTTTCCCTCAATCCCGTGGTGAGTTGGCAGCCAGTACCCGGCGCCAGCTATCAGTTGCAAATCGCTGCTGATGCAGCCATGAGCGACGTGGTTTTTTCTGCCACCTCCAGCAATACCTCGGTGGTAGCAAATGGGCTGGATTACTGCACGACTTATTATTGGCAGGTGACGGCCATAGGCGATTGCGGGCAATCGGCTTCAGGCGTGTCTGCATTTACCACCAAACTCGACCTGGCGTTCAACGCAAACCCCGGTACGTTCGCTTCGTGCAACTTAGGCGCAGTCTCCGGTGTGCTTACTTTGGGAAAATGTTTCGATGCTGCGGGAGTCACGCTGTCTGCTCCCGGTTTGCCGGCAAATGCGACCCTGTCTTTCGCCACCAACCCGGCGCTGCCTGGCAGTGCGGTGAGTTTTGAGCTGGCGCTCAATGACGTGGCCCCCGGCAATTACACCGTCACGCTCGAAGGCACCGACGGCACGAACACCGCCACGGAAACTTTCAACCTGACGGTAACCGGCCCGGCACCGGCACCGGCGATGACGTACCCACCCGACGCCAGTATCATCCCGGAAGACCCGCCCACCTTTACCTGGCAGGCGGTGCCAGGCGCGTTGAATTACAAAATTGAAGTAGCCACTGATGATAATTTCACCACCATCCTCGCCGAAACGACAACAACCCAAACGACCTTCACCCCGGCATCGGCATTGGTAGTGCTCAACAACATTTTCTTTTGGCGGGTCACGGCCTTCAATAACTGTGGCGGCACCACGCCTGCACCTTTTAGTTTTGAAATATTCGGCGAAAGCACCCGCGAGATTTTCGGCGTGGAAATACTCGTGCAGCCCAACCCCACTAACGCGGTGGTGCAGGTGAAACTCACCGGGGCGTTGAGCGAGCCTTTGACAGTCGCGATGTTCGCCAGCAACGGCATTCCTTTGCAACGCGAAATAATGGCCCCCGGCGCACTCGCCGCCTCACTCGATTTATCAAATTACCCCGCCGGGGTATATTTGTTGCAATTATCGGCTGGCGCAAAAGTGGCCACCGAAAGAATTGTTTTGCAAAAATGAGTCACGAACAACGGTTACAAGAAATGCAAGCCAACAACCTTACGCTCACCTCTTGGGTAGAGGTGCCTGAAGACAGCGACTTCCCGATTCAGAATTTGCCGTTCGGCATATTTCGCACAAAAAGCAACCCCGCGCCGCGGGTCTGTACGGCCATTGGAGACTATGCCGCTGATTTGGCCGTGATGAACTATCTTTCTCTTTTCGATGAACTGGAAATTGGCAACGAGGTCTTCAACAACCGGTACCTCAACGACCTGATGGCATTGGGCAAAGCGAAAACCAACGCCTTGCGCAATCGCATCGCCTCGTTGCTCGATGCGAAAAACGACGAAGCCAAAGACCTCGCCTGGCACTTCCTCCATCCGATGGAAAAGGTGGAGATGCTGCTGCCCGTGAAAGCCGGCGATTACACCGATTTTTATTCGAGTATGGAGCACGCCACTAATGTGGGCGCCATGTTTCGCGACCCCGCCCATGCACTTTTGCCAAATTGGAAACACATGCCCATAGGCTATCACGGGCGGGCGTCGAGCATCGTCGTTTCCGGCACACCCATTCGCCGCCCGTTGGGGCAGACCCTGCCCGATGGCGCAGACCGTCCTGTTTTCGGGCCATCCCGGCTGCTCGACTTCGAGCTGGAAATGGCTTTTGTAATAGGCACCCCTACCAGCCTCGGTGAACAAGTTACGACGGCACAAGCCGAAGACCACATTTTCGGGCTGATGCTCTTCAACGACTGGTCGGCCCGGGATATTCAGAAATGGGAATACGTGCCGCTCGGCCCGTTTTTGGGAAAAAATTTCGCCTCCACCATCTCCCCGTGGGTGGTCACGCTGGAAGCGCTGGAGCCGTTTCGCATAGGTGGCCCGGAGCAAGACCCGCTGCCGCTGCCCTACCTTCAATACGAAGGGAAGAAAAGATTTGACGTAAACCTGGAGGTGCAAATACAGCCCGGTGGCGGCGAGCCTTTCACGGTCTGCCGCTCCAATTTCAAAAACATGTACTGGAACATGGCCCAGCAACTGGCACATCACACCGTGGGAGGTTGCAACCTCAACACTGGCGACCTCTGCGCCAGCGGCACCATCAGCGGCAGCACCCCCGGCAGCTACGGTTCCATGCTCGAACTGGCCTGGAAGGGTACCAAACCCCTAAAATTGCCGGACGGCACCGAACGGAAATTCATCCTCGACGGCGATACTGTGATTATGAAAGGCTGGGGCAAGGCCAATGGTGTGCGCATCGGTTTTGGCGAAGCCACAGGGAAGGTATTGCCGGCATTGGAATATTAAAGGCCGGCACTCTTAATCGTGTAGCAGGTCAAAGCGGTTGATAGTGACGGAGTGACTTTGGAGTCACTCCGTGAACTACTGGGCACTTTCGAAATTTACTTTCCAAGCACCAAGTCGCTAAGAGCACAAAGATTCGAAAGCCGTAATCTTATAAAAACCTCATTGTGCTCTTCGAGCCTTCATGGTTGAAAGTGACCAGTAGTTCAGCCACCCCATCACTTTGGCCTTTCCCCAACCCTTCGGGCGAGTTTTCTTTTCAAAGTATTCGGATGAGACAGCCTGTAGATTTTTCTATTGCATGTCCGCCAGTTTGCGGTGTGAATTGCCGGTCCATTTAATGAGTTGCATCTTGCCGTTGTTATTGCAGATGAGCAGCTTTTTACTGGCGGAAAGATGATTTCTGATGGGCCAGATGTCTTTCACGTCGCCAGGTATATTCAGCCCGCTGTCGTAGGGATAGCAGGGTTTGAAATTCCCGTCTCCTAATCCTTGGAGATAAAGCCCTTTGCCGGCATCAGCGCGGCCCGTTTCCACTTCTGAGACGTAGAGGTTGCCGCCAATAACCAAGTCCAGATTCCCGTCGTCGTCGAAGTCTTGAAGCACGATGCCATTTACCGGGGCTATTTGCGCCTCCGGCGGAAGGGCTGAAAGCTCGTACTTGCCGCCGCCCATATTTTTCAGCACAGAAGAGGCGAATACTTTGGCTTCGTAATGCAGGGCGGTTTTCAGTTTGCGGCCATACACATCATTGAGGGAGGCTTTGCCGTACTCTTTGTATGATGGGAAAGCGCCGGCAATGGCGGGTACCTGAGCGGACGAACATTCGAGGCCACGCACGGGGTACAGCACGCCGTCATTGAAAAAATAACCGAGGGCAATGTCGAAGGTGCCGTTTTTATCAAAATCAGCGGCATAGATGTGGAAGGGTTTTTCGGGCGTAGCCTTATACTTGTAATTGAGGCCGAGGTTGCCGAGGATGAAGTCGTTATCGCCGTCGTTATCAATATCGCCGCTGGCGATTTTATTCCACCATCCGGTGGTATTTTCCAAACCAAACCCGGTGGTTTTGTTTACGAATTTGCCCCCGGTTTGGAGGAAGACGGTGATGGGCATCCATTCCCCGGTTATCAGCAGGTCTGGCACGTTGTCGCCGTTGAGGTCGGTCCAAATGGCGTCGGTCACCATACCCAATGCCTGAAACCCTGGAGCTTTGGTGGCTGTGGCATCCTGAAATTTACCGTTTACATTTTCCAAAAGCACACTGTTGGCGGGTGAGGGGTAGCGTCGTGGTACCTGGCGGCCGCCGATGAAGAGGTCGAGGTCGCCATCACCATCGAAATCAAACGGTTTGACGCAACTGCTGCTGGTGTGAATGTTGGGCAAGGCATGTATGACCTTACGCAATTCACCACCCCCCACATTGATGTAAAGGCGGTCCTGGTAAAGTTCGCTGCCTTCTGCGAATTCGCTGCCACCGCTGGCTACGTACATATCGGCGTAGCCGTCGTTGTTGACATCGAAAATGGCGCTTCCCATGTCTTCGCAGTTGGCTTCGTTCACGAAGGTGGGGAATTCAGATTTGGTAAATCCGCCATTTTGATTTTGATAGTACAAAGCGCCGGGATAGCCATTGCCACCGCCCACGAAAAAATCTTCCAGCCCATCCTGATTTACATCGCCGGTGCTAACCAGGGGGCCTAATTGCGACATTTTATGGGGTAAGAGAGCCTGGATGGCGTAGTCGTCAAAAATGGTTTCCCGATGGGCGTAATCAATGCCAGATATGGCGGTAATATCTGCAAAGAGGAGGGGCGTTTTTTTGACTTGTTTTGATGGGGCAGTGGCATCGTGGTAGTGCAGTGTAAGCACTTGGTTGGATTTTACATCGGAAAGTGTCTGGGTTTTCCCGTCGAGCCATTGTATCGTAAGCTTATTGACCATATCGTCTTTGCCGAGGCCGAAATGGAGGACTCCCTCCACAGAAGACTGGTAGCCTCTGGTGAATGTAAATTCCTGAAACTGCAAGCCGGTGGCAGATTCCAATGTAACTTTTGTACCTATGGGACAAATGGAAGCGGGGTGTTCCATCTTGACTCGCAGGTAGTGATTACCTATTTTTTCGCGGCTCAGATTTTTGTAAATGGAAGCCTCTTCGTTGGTGTTGTTCACGACAAGATCCAAGTCGCCGTCGTTGTCAAAGTCGGCATAAGCGGCACCGGAGGAATACCCCGGATGGTCGAGGCCGTACTCCTTTCCCAGTTCGGTGAAGGTCAGGTTACCGTTGTTTTTGAAAAAGACATTTTTCGTTTTTTGGGTGAGAGCCGTTTTGCCAAAAGCGGCAATGAGGTTTTTTTTGGATTGGTGGGCGGCATCCGCCTTTTCCAAAGCTGCGAACATCTTTTTCTGATGGTCCTGGTCGAGGTAATCGCGGAGGTTGCCGTTGGTGACGAAATAATCCTTCCAGCCGTCGTTGTCGAAGTCGGCCAAAAGGGAAGACCAGCTCCAATCTGTCCGTTCGATACCGGCCATTTGTCCGATATCGCTAAAGGTGCCGTCACCCATGTTTAGTTGGAGCATATTCCGCATATACTGAAGTTGATAGCCCACATCGGCAAATGCCCAAAAGCGGATCGGGCTCACAGCGGCCATTTTTGTTTTTTCATTGAAATTACTGGTAGGCAGCATTTCCACGATGGCAATGTCGAGCTTCCCATCGTTGTTGATGTCTGCGGCATCGGTACCCATGCTGGAATATGAGATGTGCCGCATTTTTTGTTCCGAGACTTCGGAGAAGGTGCCGTTGCCATTGTTGAGGTAGTACCGGTCAGGCTCCGAGTGGTCCACGGCTACGTAGATGTCAGTCCAGCCATCCTGGTTCAGGTCCGCGGCTATGGCTCCGAGTGTCCAGCCATAATTCAACAGGCCAGTTTTGATGGTATAATCGGAGAAGGTACCATTGCCGTTGTTGTGGTAGAGGCGGTCGCTGGAATTTAGCTGGGGATTGTGCCAATTTTTGATGTGTTGCTCATACGTTACCATCCGGTTCAGCGGATGATTTCCCACAAACAAGTCGGGGTGGCCGTCTTTGTCGTAATCAAGGAAGGTGGCTACGATGCTGTAACTGGAATCTACCAGCCCGTATGCTTTGCTTTTTTCCGAGAATGTGAGGTCGCCATTGTTGATAAAAAGCTGGTTTTGCCGTTTGGCCGGATCTTCGTAATACCCGCGACAGACGTACATATCGAGGAAACCGTCGCCGTTGACATCGGCCATGGTGACGCCGGTGCTCCAGCTATTGGCGCAGGCGACTCCCGCCTTTGCGGTGATGTCTTCAAACTGGAAATTTCCCTTGTTCAGATAAAGTTTGTTATCGGCAAGGTTGCCGCCGAAATAGATGTCTGGCAGGCCGTCGTTATTGATGTCGCCAACAGCCACACCGCCGCCATTGTACACATTGATGTACTCCATCGGGCTTTTTACCTTTTCGACGTCGACTATATTGGAAAAGGTGATTCCGGTTATTGCCGAAGGCAAAGAATCGAACATGGGGGCACTGGCGTCAGACTCCTGGCTGGTGGCCGGACCGGCAGGGAAATTACCACACGACCAAAGGATGGTAATCCCACACAATAAGCAGAGAAGAAAGCGGTAATTCATGAGAGGTGTATTAGACTGATAAAAAAAAGCGGTAAAGCTATTGCCGCTTTGTGATTGAAAAATATCGTCCAACTTGAGTACAACAGAATGGCCCTGTTTAAGGGGGCCATAAACTTACTGAAAATTAGCAAAATTAAAAGAGGAACCCGGCGTCGAAGCAGGGCAAACGCATCAAAATCATTTTAGACCTTGGAGAGGTCAAACATTTGTAGAAAACATGCCCAACCCGGAATTTCGACCTCGGAGAGGTCGCAAGTTTTGCACAAATGCGACCTCTC
>SCUG01000170.1 GCA_004297645.1 Saprospiraceae bacterium
TTCATCGCCCACCTGCTGCGACCATGTACCAGTGAAGGTGGTGGTGGGCAAAAGTTGCTCGTTGAGGTTGCCACGTTCACGCGCGACCCGCTCCTGGTTGTCGCGGGAATTCTGGTGTGCCACGTGCGTCTGGACGATGTTTTTGAACGCGATATTCCCCGACGTGTGGTCGCCATGATGGTGGGTATTGATGAGCAAGTCCACCGGTTTTTGGTTAGTCTCCCGCAGGGAAGCGAGGAGGTTTCCTGCCTGTTCGGGAAATTGCGTGTCCACCACCACCAAATGGTCAGGCGTGAGCAGCCAGCCAATGGTGCCACCCTGCCCGGTGTAATAACCCACGTTGCGGCGCAGAGGGTGCATTTCGCCATTGGCGAAAAGAGCTGATGCAAAAAGTTGCCATTGCGGCAGCATGGAGAGGCCGGTGAGTGCACCTGTAGCACGGAGGAAATTTCTTCGGTTCATAGTGATTCGATTTAAGAACTTCTCTTTCCAAATTTTTATTCGTTGCCGTTGCGGCGGCAGTGAAGGTAAAGAATTTGGAAAATTTACGCGACGAAAAACCGTCAGAGTCACGCTGGCGTAGTGACCTTTTTGAAAAGCTTGTGCTCCGGGTTTGCGACAAAAATCATTTCGCTGGGAATGCAGTGTTGAAGTCCCCTGAAGTGCTTTTTTCGTAATTTTGGCCAGAAATTCTGAGCCACTCCCTATGTTACTCGTTGTTTGAAGTAAATGCCAAAAGCTTTTTTTTGAAAAAAAATACCAGCCTAATAATCCGGTAAAACCACAGAATGTACATGCAAACCGTTCAGCCCTACCACCCCCACCACAAAATCCGCCTCGTCACCGCCGCCTCGCTCTTCGACGGGCACGACGCCGCCATCAACATCATGCGGCGCATCTTGCAGGCGTCGGGGGCGGAAGTCATCCACCTCGGCCACAACCGCTCGGTGCAGGAAATCGTGAACGCCGCCATCCAGGAGGATGTGCAGGGCGTCGCCATCACCAGCTACCAGGGCGGCCACAACGAGTTTTTCAAATACATGTACGACCTGCTGCAAGAGCGGGGCGCCGGGCATATCAAAATCTTCGGCGGCGGCGGCGGCACCATTTTGCCCGATGAAATAGAGGCGTTGCAGCAGTACGGCATCACCCGCCTTTATTCGCCCGACGACGGACGGACGATGGGCTTGCAGGGCATGATAAACGACCTTTTGAAACAGTGCGATTTCCCCACCGGCACGAGCCTGAACGGCGAGGTTCAGGCGTTTCAAAAAAAAGATGCCGTGGCCATCGCCCGCATGATTTCGGCAGCCGAAAACGACACGGAGGCTTTTGAAAAAGCCACCCGCCCGCAGTTGCAGGCCGTTTTTAAAAAAAATCCCCGGCTGAAACAGACACCCGTTTTGGGCATCACCGGCACGGGCGGCGCCGGCAAATCGAGCCTCGTGGATGAAATCCTGCGCCGGTTCCTCATTGATTTTGAAGATAAAACCATCGCCATCGTCTCCGTTGACCCCTCGAAAAGAAAGTCTGGCGGGGCGCTGCTCGGCGACCGCATCCGCATGAACGCCGTGAACAACGAGCGGGTGTTCATGCGCTCATTGGCCACCCGGCAAAGCAATGTGGCCCTGTCGAAGCACGTGCACACGGCCCTTGAAATCCTCCGGGCTGCTGCCTTCGACCTCATCGTGCTCGAAAGCTCCGGCATCGGGCAGTCCGACACCGAAATCGTGGACTACGCCGATGTGGCGCTTTACGTGATGACGCCGGAATTCGGCGCTGCCTCGCAGTTGGAAAAGATTGACATGATTGACTTCGCCGACATCATCGCCATCAACAAGTTCGACAAGCGGGGGGCGATGGACGCCCTGCGCGATGTGCGCAAACAGTACCAGCGGGCACATGCGCTTTTTGAAAAAAACGTGGACGACATGCCGGTCTATGGCACCATCGCCTCGCAGTTCAACGACCACGGAACCAACGTGCTCTATTCACGCCTCATGGCCCTGCTTTCCGAAAAAACAGGCGCCAGCCTTCATTCTGACTTCCACGCTCCCGAAGAGATGAGCGAGAAGATTTACATCATCCCCCCGGCACGGGTGCGCTACCTGTCGGAGATTTCGGAAAACAACCGGGAGTACGACCAGTGGGCACGAGAGCAGGAGGCGCTGGCGCGGAAACTGTTTTCGCTGAATGAGACGATTTTGCATTTTGGGGGTGAGGATATGCTAAGCGGGAAAACTCCCCCCCTGCCCCCCCTCGGAGAGGGGGGGAGCAACACCTCCTCTGTTGCAAATGCCGGAACCTATTCTCAAGCATCAAGCGATAGTTTTCAAAAGGGAGCAGCCCTTAGCTCCCCTCCTCTCAGAGGGGGGGCAGGGGAGGAGAAAACAGAGGAGAAAAACCTCCCTCCCGCTATAGCAGACTTTCAAAAGGGAGCAGACTTTAGCTCCCCCCCTCTCCGAGGGGGGGCAGGGGGGGAGAAAATTCTGCCCGAACTTATCCACCAATTCCACCTTTTGCTCAAAGAACTCGACCCCCACCTCTGGGACTTGCTCAAAAACTGGCAGGCCAAAAAAGCCAATTATGCCGCCGACGAATTCATCTATCGCGTGCGGGGCAAGGAAATTAAGCTGCCGACGAAGTGGAAATCCCTTTCCGGCACGAAAATCCCGAAGGTCATTTTACCAAAATTTAAAGACTGGGGCGAGATCGTGCGCTGGTGCTTGCAGGAAAATGTGCCGGGCGAGTTCCCTTACACGGCGGGCGTTTTCCCATTCAAAAGAAAAGGCGAAGACCCCACCCGGATGTTTGCCGGCGAAGGCGCACCGGAACGCACCAACCTGCGCTTCCATTACCTTTCGCAGGGCATGCCTGCCAGCCGTCTGTCCACTGCCTTCGACAGCGTGACGCTCTACGGCGAAGACCCGCACAACCGCCCCGATATTTTTGGTAAAATCGGCAACTCCGGCGTCAGCATCTGCTGCCTCGACGACGCCAAAAAGCTCTACTCCGGCTTCGACCTCTGCGACCCGAAAACCTCCGTGAGCATGACCATCAACGGCCCCGCCGCCACCATGTGCGCCTTTTTTATGAATGCCGCCATTGACCAGCAGTGCGAGAAATTTATCCGTGAAAACCACCTGGAGCATCTGGTGGAAGCCAAGTTGAAAGAACTTTACGACGATAAAAAACTGACGCGCCCCGGCTACCGGAGCCTCCCTTTAGGCCTCCCCCCCGCCCCCTCCGAAGGAGGGGGAGCCGTCTCGACGCCCCCTCCTTCGGAGGGGGCGGGGGGGGGGCTCGGCCTGCTGCTCCTCGGCGTCACCGGCGACCAGATTTTGCCGCCGGATGTTTATCAGGAAATAAAAGCCAAAGCCTTAAATTCCGTGCGGGGCACCGTACAGGCTGACATTCTGAAGGAAGACCAGGCGCAAAATACCTGCATTTTCAGCACCGAGTTTTCGCTCAAACTCATGGGCGACGTCCAGGCTTATTTTATTAAAAACAAAGTCCGCAATTTTTACTCGGTCTCCATCTCCGGCTACCACATCGCCGAGGCAGGGGCGAACCCCATTTCGCAGCTCGCCTTCACGCTGTCGAACGGCTTCACCTTCGTCGAATACTACCTCAGCCGCGGCATGAAGATTGACGACTTTGCGCCGAACCTCTCCTTCTTTTTCAGCAACGGCATTGACCCCGAATACGCCGTCATCGGCCGCGTGGCCCGGCGCATCTGGGCGAAGGCAATGAAGCTCAGGTATGGCGCCAACGAACGTGCACAAATGCTCAAGTACCACATCCAAACTTCCGGCCGCTCGCTGCACGCCCAGGAGATTGATTTCAACGACATACGCACCACCTTGCAGGCGCTTTACGCCATCTACGACAACTGCAACTCGCTCCACACCAACGCCTACGACGAGGCCATCACTACGCCAACCGAAGAGAGCGTGCGCCGTGCCGTGGCCATTCAGCTCATCATCAACCACGAGCTGGGCCTGGCGAAAAACGAAAACCCGCTGCAAGGCAGCTTCATCATCGAAGAGCTGACGGACCTCGTGGAGGAGGCCGTGCTCACGGAGTTCGACCGCATCACCGAACGGGGCGGCGTGTTGGGTGCGATGGAGACGATGTACCAGCGCGGCAAAATCCAGGAGGAGAGCCTCTTTTACGAAACCCTTAAAAACTCAGGCGAGTACCCCATCATCGGCGTGAACACTTTCCTGTCGCAAAAAGGCTCGCCGACCATCCTGCCCCGCGAGGTCATCCGCTCGACGGAGGAGGAGAAGCTGGCGCAGATTGCTACAGTAGAGAATTTGAAAAAAGCCAACGCCGGCAACGGCGCTGCTGCTTTGAAAAAGCTGCAACTGTCGGCGCTGCACAACGAAAACATCTTTGCGGCGCTGATGGAGGCGGTGAAGTGCTGCTCGCTGGGCCAGATTACCCATGCGCTTTACGAGGTGGGGGGGCAGTACCGGAGGAATATGTAGAAAATCGAAAGACCAAAAATGGATAAACCTAAAAATGTTACTTATTTATTGGGAGCAGGGGCAAGTGCAAATGCTCTTCCCGTTGTTTCAATTTGGGGTACGCGGTTGGAACAATTTTCTTCATACCTCGACTCATTGAATTCCTCCTATTGTGATGAAAAAGGAATTGACATAGAAAAAGTGAAAGCTGAAATAAAAGAACTTTTGAACGATGCAAATAACCATGCTACAATTGATCACTATGCAAGAAAGCTTTTTATAAAGAGTTCGAAGGAGGAGCCTGTGCAGAGTTTGAAAGAAGGTAGCGGACGAAGACTTCTAAGTCTCAAACATTTTTTAGGTTGTTTCTTTTCATTTGAGCAAAATAGGATAGAAAGTTTTTGGGAGAATTTTGGGTATATAGATGAAGACGGAAAAGAGCATGCTTATCAATTATCTGATAGTTTTGAAGGACAAAAAGTGCAAGTTGACCCAAGGTATGATGTCTTTTTTGCAAAGCTTCTTGATAGCAATTCAATGGGTTTGGACGAAAGGGTAAGTATCATTTCTTGGAATTACGATCTACAACTGGAACTTGCCTACAAGGATTTTAATGAAAAAGATAATCCTCAAGTGATGTTGGGTGTTCACCCCAATGCCTATGATATTAATGAAGAAAAATTGAGAGAACAAGGCAGGAGATTTCAAGTTATTAAACTGAATGGCTCAGCGGGTTTAGTTCATACCCCAACAAGATATCCTCCGATTATGAGAGGTCTTACTGGCCATTTTTTTCCAGTGTCAGATAGAAGTGATAATGTCACGTTTCAGGAATTTGTAGAATTAAGAGTTCCTACAATTGAAGCATTGCTTACCATCTATTCGAATTTTTTGAACAGGAACCCACAAATTGAGCCTTCACTTCGTTTCGCTTGGGAAGATAAGGGAGAGTTGGATAAATCAGTGAAATACTTGCAAGAAATCCTACCCAATACAGCCACTCTTGTCGTGATTGGCTACAGCTTTCCAGATTTTAACAAGAGCATTGACAAGGAAATACTTAAAATGCTCCCATCAGGATGCAAAATCTATTACCAAGACTCCAAAGAAAGGGTAGATGGACTGATTCAAAGGTTGAAAGGTTTGTTTCTTACACAAGGGAAGGAGTTTCCTCCAATTGAACCCTACACCGACCTCGACCAATTCTTCATCCCCTACGAACTCTAATACCCACCGTGCGAGATAACGAATGCGCTGTACGGGGTGGGTGGGCAGTACCTGCGGAATAGATAAAACTCTTTTAAAGGGTGTAGTTCCGCTATGATGTACAAATAAAGCCATATCTGTCGATTTTATTCCGAAACTGGCTCCACCTGTCAGCCGAATAACTCAGGGAACGGGCCATCAATATTTTATCCATCGCATCACTGTACCATCGCATTCCTGAATTGCACAGTCGTTGATTGACCAGTGTTTTACAGGCTGCCTCCGTGACTCCCGAACCTATGGGGCGGTTCTTTTTAAGCATGGCAGCATAGTTCATTCGTTCAAGCTGGTTGGTGAAATAGGTGACCGCTTTTTGTACACCCTCTTTATCTTTTTGGGGCTGGACATCAACTCGTTTAATATGCTGCCCGCACCTTTTGTCTCGTGCTTCAAGGTGTGGCCCGTCCTGTCCATCCATGCTTTTCTTTCTTCCTTTTTCCTGAACATGGCCCCGGCAGCATCCGTCAGGTAAGTTTGTGCGTGGAAAAAG